>CANRPF010000066.1 GCA_947632375.1 uncultured Bacilli bacterium | reverse complement strand
AAGAAATATATTTTTCTGCATTATATACAGGTATTATTATAGATATTAAGTTCTTCATCTAATCACCAATAAATATTTTATCATTTATAATTTATCGTGTAAATAAATACTTAACCCCAACTACTTGATGGGGTATTTTTCTCTCAATTTATGACATAATAAATATAAAGATAGCGTAAGAGTTATCGCAAATCTTTTTTCAATGAAAAAAGACATTAATAAATATTTATTAATGTCTTTTTTCAATGAAAAAAGACATTAATAAATATTTATTAAAAGAAAAGAGAGGTAAAGAAAATGAATAGAAATCAAAGAATAGTAGTAAGTATAGTAGGGATAATAATTGTAACGCTTGCATTAATAGGAATAACGTACGCGTATTTCTTAACAAAAATAATAGGAAATTCTAGTGAAACAAGTATATCAGGAACATTAGCTAATCTAGAATTGACTTATGGAGATGGCAATGGAGTTATTGCGCCAACAGATCCAATAATGCCTGGAACAACATTAACATCTAAAACTTTTACAGTAAAAAATACAGGTTCAGTTAAAGTAGAAAATTATGCAGTAGTATTTGAAAGCTTAACTAATACATTAACAAGAAAAGAAGATTTAATATATACATTGACTTGTGAAAGCGATGATAATAATCCATGTGTTGGAGTAGAAGAGGTGCAATTTCCAGAAGATGCTGGTCCAATAATATATAATTCAATAAATAAAGGAGTTACGCATTCATATACATTAACAGTAACCTATAAAAATTTAGATGATACAGATCAATCAGATGATATGGGAGCAAGTTTTAGTGCCAAAGTAAATATAACAGATGGAAAGAATGCAAGTTTACCAATAAAAACTATGATACTTTTAAATAGTAATACATCAAGAAATGGAACAACATATAGAGAAACACCATTAACAGAACCAGCAGTAGAGACGAGTGTAGATTCAAGTCAATATGTAGACAAAGATTTTGGTTCATTTACAATTTCGGCTGATGGAAATATTAGTATTGTTGTTGCAGATGGTTATGAAATTAATCGGTATTCAAATTATGATTTAAATTCCACTAATAAGACTACATATAAAAATAGTTATAATAGTTTCAAAGGAAAATATTTAGTTCTTGATCCTTATGATACTTATGGAGGTACAACAACAGATGGGATATTTGAAGTTGTAGATGCTAATGAGAACGAAGTAACGTTAAAAAGGCATAGAATAGTAGAAAAAAGTAAAGAAAGTACATTAAGTAAAACATCAGATGAATATGGTACTTCATACTATTATAGAGGAGCAGTAGAAGATAATTATTTAACATTCAATAATATGTGTTGGAAGATAGTACGTATTCAAGGTGATGGAAGTACAAAGATAGTATTACAAGATCCAACCGCACCATGTAGTGAAAAAACCAATGAAGAATATCCATTTATAGGTGAAGGTTCTTTTGGAAATTCCGATTATTCTAATGATTATTTAAATTGTGCATCAGATTCATATGCGTGTATGAAAAAGAAGTTTGATAGTTGGTTTGATAGTAAATTTACAAGTGTAAAAAGCAAATTAAAAGAAGAAACATGGTATTTAGGAGATACAACAAATACATATCAAAAAGATTCTTATTCATATTATGAAGCAGGGCAAAGATTAAATGGATATGGAACAACAAGAGGAGTAAGTTTATTATCAAAAGAAAATGGATTTGCAAGTTATATAGGACCATTAACAGCTGATGAAGTAGCGCTAGCCGGTGCAAAAACTTGCCGAAATGATGAATCAAGTAATAATTGTAGTAATAAAAATTATTATCTATTCGTTCCTGCTAATTCTTATTGGACTATATCGCTTAATAGTAGAACAAATGGATATTATGATAGCGCATTCTACGTAAATTCATATATTAGTGATTTCAGTTTGCATGGTGATTATTATAGTCTTCGCCCTGTTCTTGTATTAAATTCTAATGTAGAAGTAACAGGTCAAGGGACTAAAGCTGATCCATATATAGTGCAGTAAATTAAGCATCAAATTATTTTGGTGTAGGGATACTTATAACTTTTCTATTCATTATAAGTATTCCTTAGGTTAACCTAAAATAGTTTTAGAATCGTATAAAATTTTATACGATTTTTTAATAAAAAAACTTTTTTTTTAAAGGTGTTTATGTTATAATTATAGTACTTTATTAAAAAAGGGGAATCTTATGAGTCAATATTTCACTAATGATAATAATTTAAGAAGTGAGTATAGAAATATAGTTTATAATTATAAAAATTATTCTTTTAATTTTGTAAGTGATTTGGGAGTTTTTTCGAAAGATAAGGTCGATTATGGTAGTCGGTTGTTAGTTGAAAATTATATTGAACATGGTGATAAGTTTAAGAAGGTTTTAGATGTTGGTTGTGGTTATGGTTTTATTGGGGTTGTTGTAGCGAAAGTTATGTCTTCACATGTTGATATGGTTGATGTTAATAAAAGGGCTGTTCATTTATCTAATATTAATATTGATAATCATAAGGTTGATGCTAAAGCTTTTATAAGTAATTGTTATGATGATGTTAGTGATAAATATGATGTTATTATTAGTAATCCGCCCATTAGGGCTGGTAAGGATATATATATGAAGATAATTAATGATGCTTTTAATTATCTTAATGATGATGGTGCATTTTGGTTTGTTATGAATAGGGATCAAGGTGCTAAGAGTACTATTAAGAAAATAGAAAATGTATATAAAGTTGACGTTATTGATAAAAGTAAAGGTTTTTTTGTAATTCTTTGTAAAAAACGTTGACATTGTCATTTTTTATTGATAAAATTTTAAATTGGTGGCGTAGTATCTAAATTTTTAGACTACACAAAAAAAATCTAGTATTGGGGTGAACTTGAGTGGCATACAAAAAAGCAATGTTTGGTGACCATAGAGAAAGAAGAGATTTCTCTAAAACAACTAATAAATATGAGTTAAAGGATTTATTAGAAATACAAAAAGAATCATATAATTGGTTCTTAACAGAAGGAATTAAAGAAGTTTTTGAAGATTTATTTCCTGTAGAAAGTTTCACTGGTAATATATCTCTTAGTTTTAGTGATTATTGTTTTGATGAGCCTAGATACGGTGTAAAAGAATCTAAAGAGAGAATGGTAACTTATTCTGCTCCTTTAAAGGTACAAGCTCGTGTTTTTATTAATGAAACAGGAGAGGTAAAGGAACAAGAAATATTTTTAGGTGATATGCCTATGATGACAGATGCTGGTACATTTATCATCAATGGTGTTGAACGTGTTATTGTTTCTCAATTGGTTCGTAGTCCTAGTATCTATTTTAAGCGTGAAATAGATAAAAATGGTAGACCTGTAGTTAGTGGAGAAATGATTCCTAACAAGGGTACTTGGTTGGAGTTTGAACTTGATGCAAGAGATGTTATATATGTAAGAATTGATAGAACAAGAAAGGTAACTGTTACTACTCTTTTACGTGCTATTGGTCTTTCTAGTGATGAAGAGATTTTGGAAGTATTTGGAGATAATCCATATATTAAGAATACTTTAGAAAAGGATTCTACTAAGAATACAGATGAGGCATTAATTGAAATATATGAAAAGTTAAGACCAGGGGAACCTGCAACTTTGGATTCTGCAAAGAATCAACTTATTACACGTTTCTTTGATAAATTCCGTTATGATTTGGCAAAAGTAGGACGTTATAAGTTTAATAAGAAACTTAATGTTTTAGATCGTTTATTAGGTCAAAAATTAGCTGAAAATATTAAAGATGGAAAAGAAATCGTTGTAAGTAAGGGTACTGTTATTGATAAACAAACATTAGAAAAAATTAGACCTTTATTTGAAAATGGTTATAATGTTAAAGAAGTAACTATTAATGAAGAATTAGATGAATATAATAAGATTCAAGAAGTTTTAGTTTATGATAAAAATAATGAAAAAAATATTATAAAGTTAATTGGTAATTATCAAGCGATTGATTCTAGACGTTTAACTATTTCTGATATATATGCAGCAGTATCATATTATTTAAATTTATTAGATGGTATTGGAAATATAGATGAAATAGATCATTTAGGAAATCGTAGAGTAAGACAAGTTGGTGAATTGATTCAAAATCAATTTAGAACAGGTATGGTTCGTATGGAGAGAGTTATTCGTGAAAGAATGACTACTCAAGAACTTGAAACTGTAACTCCTAAGACTCTTATAAATATTAGACCTGTAACTGCTGCTATGAAGGAATTCTTTGGTTCAAGTCAGTTATCTAAATTTATGGATCAAGTAAATCCAATAGCTGAATTGACTGATAAGAGACGTTTATCTAGTTTAGGACCTGGTGGTTTATCTAGAGATAGAGCTGGTATGGAAGTTCGTGACGTTAATGTTTCACACTATGGAAGAATTTGTCCTATTGAATCTCCAGAAGGTGCTAATATTGGTCTTATTACTTCTTTAGCAAGTTATGCTAAAGTTAATGAATATGGATTTATAATGACTCCATATAGAAAAGTAGATAATTGTCATGTTACTGATGAAGTAGTTTATTTAACTGCTGATGAGGAAAGTGATTATTATATATCTCAAGCTACTATAGGTATTGATGAAAATAATATGTTAACTGATAAGGAAGTAGTAGCTCGTTTAAATGGAGAAAATATAATTGTTAAAAAAGAATTAGTTAATTTTATAGATGTTGCTCCAAGTCAAGTAGTTTCCATTACAACAAGTTGTATACCATTTTTGGATCACGATGATGCGCACCGTGCATTAATGGGTTCAAATATGCAACGTCAAGCAGTTCCACTATTACAAAGTGAAGCTCCTATAGTTGGTACAGGTGTTGAATATATTGCAGCAAGAGATAGTGGTTCTTGTATAGTAGCGAAAGCAGACGGTGTAGTTGAATATGCTGATGCTAAGAAAATTGTTGTTAAAAATGCTAAAGATAAAGATGTTTATTATCTAGCTAATTTTGAAAGAAGTAATGCTGAAACTTGTATAAATCATAGTCCTATTGTAAAAATAGGTGATAAAGTTCATCGTGGAGAAGTTTTAGCAGATGGTACTAGTACAAATAATGGTGAATTAGCATTAGGTAAAAATATGACAATAGCATTTATGACATTTAATGGTTATAATTACGAAGATGCTGTTGTATTAAATGAAAGATTAGTTAAAGACGATGTTTATACATCTTTACATATTGAACATTATGATATTGATTGTCGTGATACTAAATTAGGACCTGAAGAAATTACAAGAGATATACCTAATGTAAGTGAGGATTCTAGAAAGAATCTTGATGCTAATGGTATTATTAGAATTGGTACTGAAGTTCATGAGGGAGATATTTTAGTTGGTAAAGTTACTCCAAAAGGTGTTCAAGAATTAACAAGTGAAGAAAAGTTATTACATGCTATTTTTGGAGAAAAGACAAGAGAAGTAAGAGATACATCATTGCGTGTTGCTCATGGAGCAGATGGTATTGTTCATGATGTTAAGATATTTACTAAAGAAAATAGTGATGAATTAGCAGCTGGCGTATCAAAAGTAATTAGAGTTTATATAATTCAAAAACGTAAGATTCAAGTTGGAGATAAGATGTCTGGTCGTCATGGTAATAAGGGTGTTATTTCACTTATACTACCAGAGGAAGATATGCCTTATATGCCAGATGGTACTCCTGTTGATATAATTTTAAATCCACAGGGTGTTCCTTCTCGTATGAATTTAGGTCAAATTCTTGAATTACATTTAGGTATGGCAGCAAAGAAATTAGGCGTTTATTGTGCTACTCCTGTATTTGATGGTGCAACAGTTGAAGATATTGAAGAAATGATGCAGGAAGCTGGTTTAGATAGTGATGGTAAAACTGTTTTATATGATGGTAGAACAGGTGAGCCTTTTGAAAATAGGGTAGCAGTTGGTGTTATGTATATGATTAAATTACATCACATGGTTGATGATAAATTACATGCACGTTCTACAGGACCTTATTCATTGGTTACTCAACAACCATTAGGTGGTAAAGCACAATTTGGTGGACAACGTTTCGGAGAAATGGAAGTTTGGGCTCTATATGCTTATGGAGCAGCACATGTATTACAAGAAATACTTACAATTAAATCCGATGATGTTGTTGGTCGTGTTAAAGTTTATGAAGCTTTAGTTAAGGGTAAGAATATTAGTCAAGCTGGAGTTCCAGAAAGCTTTAGAGTATTAATTAAAGAATTCCAAGCATTAGGTTTAGATATTTCTATTATTGATAATAATGATGAAATACATGATATAAATGATTTAGAGGAATTTGATGATGATGAAGCAATTACTATTGATGAGATAGATATTAATAGAGATTTGGTAGCACCAAAGGAAGAAGTTGTAGAAGAAGCTCCTAAAGAAGAGGATGACTATTTAGATAGTGAAGAAGATTCTTTAGAAGATGAGGTTCCTACAGAGGAAGAATTAATGGCAATCTCTAATGGTGATATAGAAGGGGAGGATATTTAATGTTAGAAGTCAACAATTTTAAAGGAATAAAAATCGGTATTGCAAGTCCTGAAAAAATTAAAAGTTGGTCTCATGGTGAAGTTAAGAAACCTGAAACAATAAATTATCGTACTCTTAAACCTGAAAGAGATGGTCTATTCTGTGAAAAGATATTTGGACCTACTAAAGATTATGAGTGTAGTTGTGGTAAGTATAAAAGACTTAGATATAAAAATGTAATATGTGACAGATGTGGGGTTGAAGTTACTCGTTCTAAAGTAAGAAGAGAACGTATGGGACATATCGAGCTTGCATCTCCTTGTTCACATATTTGGTTCTTTAAAGGTGTTCCTTCTAAAATGGGATTAGTTTTAGATATGAGTCCTAGAGATTTAGAGGAAGTATTATATTTCGTAAGTTATGTTGTTATTGATCCAGGAAATGCTCCTTTAGAGAAAAAACAAACTCTATCTGATAAAGAGTATAGAGCTTATTATGAAAAATATGGTAATGGATTTACTGTAGGTATGGGTGCTGAGGCAATTAAGAAGTTACTTCAAGATGTCGATGTTGATAAAGAAGTTGACGAATTAAGAAAAGAACTTGAAAATGCTACAGGCCAAAAGAGAATTAGACTTGTAAAACGTTTAGATTGTTTAGTAGCTTTCCAAGAAAGTGGAAATAAACCTGAGTGGATGGTTATGGATGTTATTCCTGTTATTCCACCAGAATTACGTCCTATGATACAACTTGATGGTGGTAGATTTGCTACTAGTGATTTAAATGATTTATATAGAAGAATTATTAATAGAAATAATCGTTTGAAAAAATTGTTAGAGTTAGGTGCTCCTTCAATTATAGTTCAAAATGAAAAACGTATGCTTCAAGAAGCAGTTGATACATTATTTGATAATGGAAGACGTGGAAGAAGTGTTACAGCAGCTGGTAATAGACCATTAAAGTCTTTATCTAGTATGTTAAAAGGTAAACAAGGTCGTTTCCGTCAAAACTTATTAGGTAAACGTGTTGACTATTCTGG
>CANRPF010000065.1 GCA_947632375.1 uncultured Bacilli bacterium | reverse complement strand
GAAACTCTACTGGCATACCTGCTAATTTACTGCTAAGCTTTTCTTAGACCACCTGAAACTCTACTAAGGTTTCTCAAAAATCAGACCACCTGATTTACTACTAAGGTTTTCCTAAAGTTAGACCTCCTGAAACTCTACTGACCAAATTATATTCCACCTGAAACACTCTAACCTATAATGCTATCCAATAAAATAAGAAGAGAGAGGTTAATAAGAATAATACAAGAAATACAAGAAGTTAAAGATCAAAACAATGAAATTAATTATGATTTAACTCTAGAGGAAATAAAAGCTTTAAATCCAGACAGAGTAAGTGAGGAAGAAATAGAGAGACGTAAAGAGAGGTTGGAGCAGTACAAGTATTTAAAACTTGATTTTGAATATTATGTTTTAGAACTGGAGCGAGTACAAAATACTAAAATCAAACTGACTTCAATTTTAACAGGACTTCCTTCGAGTAATGTAAGTAAGACACCGGATAAACGGTGGGATGAAGTAATGGATTATACAAAAGAACTGGTGGATTATTTGACAGACAGAGCAAAGGAGATTTTAACAGAATTAGAAACCTTTGAACGGGCAATAGACAGACTGCCAATAAGAGAGCGAACAGTACTGACAGGAAGATATATTGCAGGTTTACAGTTTAAAGAGATTTTAAAGAAGTTTCCAATGAGTGAAAAGTCAATGTATCTGGTGCATAAGCATGGACTTGAACTAATTGATATGAGCGAATTGGATAAAATAGAATACTGGTAAAAGAAATAGTAGCCTATATGCAGAAATGTATATAGGTTTTTTTACGCGTTAGGGCATTTTGTAAGATTGTGGAAAGTCCAGGAAGATACGCACGCATGGGTCATTTTGGTAACATATAGACTTCCAGAGAATTTAACACACGTTAGGTCATTTCACAGACTTTTAACAGGTTTAAAACAGGACGTACACGTTAGGTCATTTTGGTAACTTCCTGTTAATCGTTGCAGAATCATAGCATAATCTCGGCAGTGCAACAAATAGGGATAGATAAGTTAGTTTACTCTAACAATTTTATCGCCTAAATACAGCAAATAATTATGCGACATTTTTCGAGTATAGTAGCAGAAAAGCCTAATTTTTCATTCTGTTAGACTAGACAGAAATAACCTTTTGAACCTTCAATGATCTATTTGTATTCCAGAAGTAACTAAGTTAAATCCAGAATAAAGGATATAAATAAAACTGTAACGAATAACTTCCTTGTTTAAAGTTATTTTGTTCACTATAAACAATAGAATCTAATCCTAATTACAATATACCCAATTATTTATATAAGTATATCATAATACTTTAAAAAGTACAATATAGCTGAATTTGACTTCAGAATCACTTTTAATGAGGTATTATATCTAAAGGTATAAATATATAGGTAAGGCGTAAAACGTGCAAAAACAAACGATTACATAGGGGGTATTTTTCTCTGACTTCCTGAAAATTATAGAAATATACGATTGAATCATTATAATTTAACTTATTTCACTACTTCGAATCCAGTTAATATTAAAATATACTAAATACAGGAACATTCGAATAAGAGCAAAAGAAAACGTTTACATTAAATATAGTAGCGATCTGGCATTAAGTTAATTACTGGCAGAAAAAAAAGAGCCTATAATAGACTCTTTGATTATTTTGGAATCCCTAATTTCCAGTACTGAGTAAATAAATTATTATAGAATTCTAGTTCGCTGATCTCTATTTTTGGAATCGCTTCCATTAATTCGGCGGTTATAGGATTTGAATCATCCCTTCCTTTATAGTATGCTATATTCTTATTATTATCTGAATCCATAAATTCACAACCGTATACTTCAGTAAATAGGAAATTATCCTTAACATCATAAACAGAAACACCAATTTTTAAATCACCACCGATAATATCACCTTCAAATTCTATTGGTGTATAAGTAAGATAAGTTGTAGCATGAGAATTTAACTTTTGGGTAGTATCAGCTAATGTAGTGTTTTTAATTTCCGTTTTATGTGGATATTCCAACCATTTTCTGTTTAATAAATAAGTTTCTGTTATACTTTGATCTTTATGTTGTTTATCAGGTTTAATAAAATCAAATTTCGATTTAAATTTATCATATTTAAATCCATCTTCTTTTAAATTCATTCCTAAAACCTGCTGGTCTGAATCAACTAGTTTGTGAACTCCTTCTTTTATCTTTCTTAAATTTTTTAATTTGCTAACATGGCGAGATATATTAATAATCTGACTAGTAGTTCCATCAATATCAAAATCATCTAAAATATCTGTTAATTTAACACCTAAACCTCTAGCATAGGTACTAATAAGATTAAAATTAGTGTTAGTTAATTCTCTCCTTCCGCTTAAAATCTCTTTTAAAGAATCTCCACGCTGAGGGTTTCCTGTATTCTTTGTTAAATCATAAGTTAATATATTTTTATCTTTTATTAATTCATTTAAGTTTGACATTTTATTACCTCCAAAATAAAAAATTAGGAGCCTTTATTGACTCCTATTATAACTAATCATTTAATGGTAGTTCGTATTCAGGAAAATTAATTAATGCTTTCATTCCATGGTATAAACTGTTTAATTGAGCAACTAATAAATCGTTCATCCTTTTATCAGAATGAGTTTTACTAAATTCATTCAGCATAGATTGAATAGAATCTTTTAAATCATCCATATATTTTAATTTATATTCCATGTATTCTTTCTGTTCGTGTTTAGTCGCTTCTTCCTGTTCGTGTATTTGTTTGTATTTCATTTTAATACCTCATTTGTTTTAATATGATCATCGATTAAATTTTCTATATCGCTTAGGGAATAATCCATAAATATTCCATATGATTTATACTCATAAGAATTATAATTATCTTTATTTGATTCAGAAGCTGATAAACTGAACGCTCCAAAACCAAATTTTGAATTAATTACAATCATATAATGAATAGTTTTAAAATATCTCTGAATATTAACACCTAATCTATTATTAACTAAATAAATCCAATTTAATTTATTTTCAATTTTAGTATCATTTAATCCTTCTAAACGTTCTTTTATTTTTAAAACAAGATCAATAGCTTTCTTATTATTCATTTGTTCACCTCATTTGTTTTAATTTTACTTGTATTATACTGACGATAAATAATAATGTCAATATATTATATAGAATTAATTAAAAGATCTTTAACTTGGAATCATTTATTTAAATATCAGAATAGATATACTTTTCTAAATATTCATTAAGTGCTTCATCAAATACTTTATTTTGTTCAGGACTTAATTCCTTATAATCTACTTTTAAAATTGTTCTAGTCACTACATTAAAATCACCATCAGAAAATGTAGAATAATTTAACATTTCATAAATAAAAGCGTCTTTTAAATTATCTTTATTTGAAACAAATTCTAACATCTCATTTAACATCTGTTTTTCATAATTACTTCTCTGATTTTTTAAAAGTTCGTTCCAGTGTTTCCACTGTTTTTCTTTTAATTCTTGGTATTTCATTTTATTACCTCATTTGTTTTAATTTATACTTATATTATAATAAAAATAAATAATATTGTCAATAGAAAATATAGAAATAAATAAAAGATCTTTAACTTGAAAATTTCATTTTTCCAGGAAAATTCAAAATTTGAAATTTTAGATACTACATTGAACTTGATCTTGAATATCCCATATTCTAGTATTTAATCGATCATATACATTATCAAAACTTTTATTTAACGCTTCGTACACTTGATCAAACAGTTTGATAAATTGCTTTAAGGTTATATCCTCGTAATTATTAGTAATTTTTATTCCATCAGAATTAAGTATCAGTTCAATATAACATTCACCTTCTATCCCAAAAGTAATTTCATAATTATTAGATAATGCTTTATTAATCATAGAAATAAAGATATTATCCATGTTAGAAACTGATATTTTATTACGGTATATTTCAAAATAACCATATAGATAATCAGAATTTACATCGTAGAAGTTAAACATTTTATCTTCTAAATCGCTGATAACCTGATATAATTCCATTCTTTCTTGTTTAGTTAAATTCTTGACTGTATTAACTTTCTTAGGTTCAGGAGTGCTAAACGTTTCCTGAAATTCTAATTCCTCTTTTATTCTAGCTTCTCGAACTTTTATATTATTTATTAATTCTTTGATATATTTTTCAATTTCATTTAATCCCATAGCTTTATTAGTGTATGGAGCGTTTTTAAATATTCCATCTCTTCTATAGGTTATTTTAGAAGGAATTTCAGAATCATTAAAATAAACATCTACATCTAAAAATCCATGACCACAGGAAACCCACGAACTTAAATGATATTTAACTTTTCTTGAAGTAGTAGTTATTTCTAAAAGTATTTCATTATCGTTGTATCTATATTCAATAGCATTTTTTAAAGGATAAATTTTAGTTTCATCTAAACCTTCTAACTGTTTTTTAACATCTAACATAATTGTATAAGCTCTTGAGTTATTCATTTTATTACCTCATTTGTTTTAATTTATACTTCTATTATAATAACAAAATAAAATATTGTCAATAGAAATTATAGAAATATAATAAAAAATATTCCACCTAATTTTATTGTAAGTATTCCGGAACTGTAGTATAATATCTTTATTGGTGTAATCATTTTATTACACCTCATTTGTTTTAATTTATTGGCGATCTTTAAAGGTCGCCTTTTTTTATATACCTGCTAATTTATTACTAACCTGAATCAGAAAACCACCTAATTATTAGCTAAACTATTTCAAATACCACCTAATTTACTACTAACCAAAATTCATTCCACCTAATTTATAGCTGAGCAAAATAAAAAGGTATTCCACCTAGTTATTAGCTAACCTAAATGAAATACCACCTAATTTCTAGCTGAGCTTCTATAGTATTCGTTCGTGACTATAATTATAATTTTCAGGATATTTAACAGGATTTTCTATGAAATTATCTAATCTCCAATCTTTGTCACTTTTTTCAATAGAACAGCCGATTAAATAAAATGTTTTATAAAAAGATATTAAATCAGAAGGTTTATATAATTGAAATAATCCTGATTTATCTATATCAATTCTACTAACTGTTTCAGTTTTAACTCCTTCTTCAGTATTTAAATATCTAAGGTAATTATCAGGATAAAATTCTACTTCAATTGCACCTATAATATCATTATCTTTTAAACTATAGATAATACTAAATCTATAAAAATTACAGTAATATTCTTCACTTAAAATAAAAGTACCTAAACAACTTTTATGACCAGTGTTAATAATATAACAATTCGTTCCATATCTTTTTGTTATAATTTCTGTTTCGAATTTACCACCGCTCCAACATCTCATTTCTTCCTTAATGGTAGATAATGCACGAATCCAATTAATATTTCTCATTTTATTACCTCATTTGTTTTAATTTATGGTTATATTTTAACCGCTATAATATAAAATGTCAATAGATATTATAGATATATTATAACTTTTTTAATATTCAGAAATAAACAGATAGAATCATCTTAATTATACGGGGTCATTTTCGCGCGTTGGGTCATTTTGTGAATTATAGTAGAAATTTGTAGAAATAAGTAGAAAACAGGTGTTATAAGCGAGTGTATTATGGCATATTATACGCGCGTTGGGTCATTTTTTAAAACTGATAAAACATCTGTATTCCAGAAATTTAGCACAGGAAGGTAGAATTTGACCAGGAAAATTAATTGCGCCTTATTTTCCAGGAAGTTTCCTATTATACGTATATAATACCATGTTAAATATATTATTAATAAAATATAATATCATTAAATATCAGGTTATACAATAGATATTATAAAATTTAATATAACTGTCATTATACCTTCTATAATAGAAGTTTAAACAATTAAATAATAGAAGCGATGCCAGTTAAAATAACAGAAAAAAATTAAAATATTTCTATAATATCTATTGACATTATAATTAAATGCCATTATAATATTAATATAAATTAAATAAATGAGGTGTATAAATGTTAAATTGTATTAATTATAACGATCCTATAATTCAAGAAATTATAGAAGGTTATAGAAATTACATTAAAATGAAAATTGATTTAAATAAAGAAATTGACTGTTATATATCGGTATTTAACGATGGTATGATTACTCATTGGGAACTTTTAGATATAATGCTAGAATTCAATGATAGAAAGAATGAACTTAAAAGATATTTTAATGATCTAATGAAATTAGGTTTAAACCGTAAAATATCTGTTTTAGATATTAATACGTCCGATATCGAATAATAGAAGCTTTTATAGCTTCTAATTTTTTTGTTAAATTATAGAAGTTCCAGTTAAAATAATAATAAAAAAAAATTAAACAAATTCTATAAAATCTATTGACATTATAATTAAATGTTATTATAATATTAGTATAATAAAAATTAAAACAAATGAGGTGTTAAAATGTTATACGATGTTAAAAAAATTAATGATAGTTATATGGATATTAGAACTGAAAGTTCGAAAGTTATTTTATTAGATACTAATAAAGGATTGGAAGTCGCTTCTATTGACGCTAAAGAGAAAGAAGTTAGATTATATATTAATCCAAATGATCAGGAAAAATTAGATATAATTGAATTTTTAGCTAGATATAATGTTATTAAGAGAAGCGATATAAATGAATTAAATACAATAGAAAAAATTAAAAAATTAAGTGCTATGCTTCTAATGAGAAGCTTCGGACGGTATGACATAAAAGCCTATTAAATTAGGCTTTATTTTATGCCTTCTATTATAGAAGTTCCAGTTAAAATAATAAAAAAAAAAATTAAACAAATTCTATAAAATCTATTGACATTATAATTAAATGTTATTATAATATTAGTATAATAAAAATTAAAACAAATGAGGTGTTAAAATGAACTTAACTCAAAAAATTAATAATACTAGTAACTACGATCAATTAGTTAAAAATTTTAATATTAATCCGATTTTAAATAATACACTTATTGACTACTTAAACTTCGAAGCAGAAATTTTTTTAGAAGATTATATCTATAATGGATCCGAGTATATATACTATAATAATAGTGGTTTAATAGTATCCGAGGATGAATATTATTCAATAGAAGATCCAATAAATGATCCCGAACCGAAAGAACTCTTTCAGTATTTTATTATTAGCGAAGAGAATGCCAAGGTTTTAAGTCAACTATCAGACGAATTAATTTATTATATACCTGATATGGATTTGTTCATTTGGGCTATTGACTTCTTCGGAGTTAGCTGGGATTCGGTACCCTTTACTTTTAAAAGTTATTTAAATTAGTTCCATTTAAGGAACTAATTTTTTTTTATCCCTGGAATGAAAACGATTACATAAAATGCTTCTGCATACACTTGGATTAATACCACTTTAAAACAATGGATTAATACCACTTTAAATTTAAATACCTCTTTAACAATGGATTAATACCACTCAAATAATGGATTGATACCACTCAAATAATAAGAAGGGTATTAGCATTAAATAAAGAAGGTATTATAATAATTAAATCCTTGTATTAATAAG
>CANRPF010000064.1 GCA_947632375.1 uncultured Bacilli bacterium | reverse complement strand
TCAATATCTTTTTTTGTATATTACTCCTTCGTGCTCTTCCTTTTTTAGCACTGATTTACATGTTACACTATTTTTTTGCTTTTTGCAAGGTATTTTTTAGTTTTTTCAAAAAAAATCAAAATATTTTATAAAAATTATGTAAATCTACTATTATTATATAAAAAAAGATAAAAAGTTAGAACTTTTTATCTTCTAAATATTATAATTAATTAAATCCTCTATAGAATTATTTATAACGTATAATAACATATTCTTATCTAACTTAGTAAAATTTTGTTTTACTAAATTTAATGGAAGAAATAATAAATCAATTCTTTTTTTTATAACATTATATATGTCTTTAACACCAAAGTCTTTTAAATAATTGATTATTTCTTTTACATTTTTTTTAGAATAATTTAAATTAATTAATAATCCTTTATCATATGTATCTATTATATCTTTAATTTGTTCATCTGTTAAATTATATTCTTTGAGGTAATTTAACATCATACTCACCCATTTCTAAAGAAGATATTAATTTTGCTATTCTATCTAATACTTCTTTTTCTATGCTCGAATTATAATAAAGTGAATCAATCAAAGCATTGCCTGTACCTTTGTAATTATATAAATTTTTTAACAATCTATATCTACTTATCCAATTGCCGTCGATAAAATAATCTCCATCTTTTAAATAAGTCTCATCCAATCTAGCTAATATTGGATAATTACTATATAAACTTGCAATTGCCTCTTCTGATAAACTTTTATTTAAAAACAAGTCGGATTCTAATATAACACATTTTTTATTATTTTTCCACCCTAAATAATCATCTTTAATAATTAATGCTCTTATTAAGTCTAAATTATCTAGTTTTTTATCTTCACGTTTCCATTGTCCTTGTTCTATTAAATAGCTTATTTTTTCATCTAAATTAGGCATTCCTAATATTGTATAACCATTGTTATTATTATCATCTGTAAACTCTATATTATAATAGTTAGCTACACCTATGTTTCCAAAAACAGTACCAGGATTTATTGTTAACATATTGCCGAGATAGTATAACATACTTGATGGATGTATACCATTTTTTTCTAATTCTTCTATATTCGCTTCATTTTTTTCTGGTTGATTTACGAAAAAGACTATACAATTAGACATTTTTTTAAAATCAATATCAAATTTTTTTAATAAATTATAATTAGCAATGAAATTTGAATAATTACATGGTATATCAAATTTACATTTTTCACTAATCAATTTATCTATAAATATAAATGGCATATTTGGAACAAATTTATTCAAATTAACATCATTTTCTTTAAATATTTTAATTATATTATTAATTATATCCATATTACTATGTAATAATATAGCAATTAATACATTTTTATCAGTTATTTTATCAAATAATATTCTTTCCATTCCATTACCATTTTTTAAAAGCGTTGCCATATTCATTATTTTGTCTTTATCACAGTAATGTTTTAAATCATTTATTAAATTACTATCTAATTCTGATTCACTAGTTTCTAAATATGTAAGTATATCAGTAAGATCGATATTTATAACAGGTTCCATATCTTTATCGTATTCTGGTACAACACGTTTATATTTTTTATTCATGATATAAACATTATATAAATCCAATGATAACATTATATCTACTAATTTTTTATCTATGTCAGAATTTTCATATTTTTTAGCTAATTCTACAAATATATTATAATCAGTTATATGTTTTCTTTCTTCTATTGTCTTTTTTAATTTATATAGTTCATTTAATATATGTTCATCATTATCGTTAGATTTTTCTTTATCTATATATGATTCTATATATCCAATTAATTCATCTATTCCATTTTTCATTCAAAACCACCTCATTCAATCTTTTTTAAAACATTATAGCTGTCAACTAATTCTAATAATTTCTTTAAATTCTTTTCTATTTTTAGTGCATCTTTATCTTCGTCTGATTTTAACATTTTAATAGTTTCATCATATATTTTTTTCATTGTATCGACTATTGGCATTTTTTCATAATCTACTATATCTTTTTCAGTTAAATTCATTTCTTTGATTTGCTCATCTGAATAGTCTATAAATTCTAGAGAAATTTTTAATTTTTCTTCAGTTATTGAATCAATTAATTCTTTTTCTTCTTTTAAAATATTTTCTACGAATGAAATAATTTCTTGATCAGTATAATCAAACTCATCTTTTTTAGATGATCTATGATCAAATTCTAAGTTCTTTTCTCCAACATATTTAAGTAATTGCCATTTTTCAGAACTTATTATTCCACTTTTTTTAATTACTTCATTAAATTCTTCTATATCATATATAGGTTTTATTAATTTATCATCTTTAAAAAAACCTATATATTTTTTATAAAGATTGTCACTAGCTTTTAAGCTATTATAGTATTCTTTATTATTTTCATTAAAATCTTTAATATATTCTTTTATATAATTAGCTTGTTCATCTAACCATATGATATGTTTTTTTACTTTTTCTTCATCATATGTTCCTTCGTTTTCGCTTACTAATTTTTGTTCTATTTTAATGGAGGTTGTTGCATCAAAAAACGCCTGCATTTTTTCTTCTGCATTAGGAATGTTAAAAACTTCTAATATTTGTGCGAAATCATCATTATCAAGCAAAACCAAATCCTTTCCTGTTAAACTATCTACATCTTTTAAAGTCTTCAAAGTAAGGATTTTCTTGACAGAATTTATGTTATCCATCTTACTTTCAAAATCTTTTAACTGCACATCAACAGTCTCTACCTTTTTAGATAGTTCTGTTATAAAGGAATTGATATACATATATCTAGCCTCCTATACTAAATATCATTATAACATAAAAAATAATATAATACAAATGTTTAAAGTGTCAATTTTACTATTGATTATTTTTTTTTATACAATATAATATACTTAGGAGAATAAAATATGACAAAAATAAAAAAAAGAATTAGAGTTATTCCTTCACTTCCACCAGAAGAAAAGGAAAAAGTGAATATAGTAAATGTACTTATAGTATTCATTATTATTATAGGTTTAGCCCTAGCTGGTTTTATTGCATATAAAAAATTATTGCCATATTTAAATGCTGTAGATGTTAAAAAAATTGCAGGAAAAAAGGTATTTTTAAATGAGTGTAATATTAAAGACTATGTAATTATATCTACAGATAAATCTTATACTCTAAGTTTGACAGATAATGAGTGTAATACAAAAAATTATTCTGGAGATGTATTAATAAAAGATAATAAGATATATTTTAATGATTCTTTATATGGTTTAATCGATAATAACTTTAATATTATAATTAATAATAATATTTTTAAAGCTGAAAATGTTACAACAAAGGAAACAAATTAAAAGATTATGAGTATTTAATAATTCATAATCTTTTTTGTTTCTCTTAATAAATCTCTTTTTTTTATACTTTCTCTTTTATCGTATAATTTTTTCCCTTTACATAATCCTAATAAAATTTTAACATTATTATTTTTAAAATATAATTTTAAAGGAATTAAACTATATCCTTCTGTAGATACTATAGATTTTAATTTTATAATTTCATTTTTATGTAACAATAGTTTTCTTTCTCTTCGTTCATAAACATTATATCTATTTCCTTCTTCATAAGGTGCAATATACATATTAATAATATATGCTTCGTTGTTTTTTATTCTTGCATATGTATCTTTTAAATTAGCACTTCCTTTTCTAATAGATTTTACCTCTGTCCCATTTAAAACTATTCCACATTCTATCTCGCGTTCTACAAAATAATCATAATATGCTTTCTTGTTCTTTATTTCTATCATTATTATCTTCCCCCAATAATTCAAAGTCTATTTGCATTGCTTCTTTACTTGCTCCGACAACTTTTACTGTAACTTTATCTCCAAGAGTATATTTTACTTTTGTATTTTCTCCCATTAAACATAATAAATCTTCTATATAATGAAAGTAATCTCCTTTTAAACTATTTATATGAACTAAGCCTTCTACCATATTATCTAATTCTACAAAAAAGCCAAAGTTTTCAACACCTGTAATAGTTCCTTCATATATTTCTCCTATATGATTTTCCATATATTCAGCCATTTTCATATCAGTTACTTCTCTTTCAGCTTGTTGAGCTGCTTGTTCTCTTTCACTAGATTGTGTTGAAATATAATTTAATTTTTCTTGGTAATAATCTATTGTTTCTGTATCTAATTTATGTTCATAAAGATATGTTCTTAAAAGTCTATGTACAGTTAAATCTGGATATCTTCTTATAGGTGATGTAAAGTGTGTATAACATTTTAAACCTAGTCCAAAGTGCCCAATATTTTCTTTTTGATATACAGCTTTTCTCATACTTCTTAAAAGTAAGCTTGATAATACTGTATATTCTGGTACATCTTTTAATTGTTCCAAAATATTTTGCATAGTAGTTGGAGTTAAATTTTTGATATTTCCTGTTAATTTATGCCCACGTAAACTTACAATTCTCATGAATTTATCTATTTTTTCACTATTTGGTATATCATGGACTCTATAAATAAATGGCAAATCCATATTAAATATATGCGTTGCAACTGTTTCATTTGCTGCTATCATAAAATCTTCAATTAATTTTTCGCCATCTTCTCTTACTCTTTTTTCTATACCTGTTACTTTTTTATCTTCATCAACTATTATTTTGGCTTCATCTAAATCAAAATCGATATATCCTCTTTTTATTTTATTTTTTCTCAATATATGTGCTAGATTATTCATATCTTTTAATATTTGAGCAAATTCTTTATAATCTTCTTGCACTATATTTCTCATTATTATATCATTTACTGCTTCATAAGTCATTTTTTTTCTTGATTTTATGTAGCTAGGAAATATATCATAATCAACTATATTACCTTCATTATCTATTTTCATAACACATGATTGTGTAAGTCTTACAACGCCCTCATTTAAAGAACATATACCATTAGATAATTTATGTGGTAACATTGGAATAACGCTATCAGCTAAATAAGAACTTGTTCCTCTAGCATAAGCATCCTTATCTAAAAAACTATCTTCTTTTACGTAGTAGCTGACATCTGCAATATGTACTCCTAATTCATGGTATCCATCTTTGAAGTTATAGCTTATTGCATCATCTATATCTTTTGTATCTGAACCATCTATTGTAAATATTATTTCATTTGTTAAATCAGTTCTTCCTTTTAAATCGCAATCTTCTACTTCTGTTGCAATTTGCTCAGTTTGTTCCATTGCACTTTTTGAAAATTCTTCATAAATACCATATTTATAGGCGATGGTTTTTATATCAACTCCTGGATCATCTTTATGCCCAATTACTGTAGTAACTGCACCTTTATATTTATTTTTTGACATTTCTTGGTATGCTGAAACTAAAACTTTTGTACCCTCAACAAGTCCTTTTGACTTTTTTTGGTCTAATACTATATCTATTTTTTTGTTTTCATCGTCTAGTTTGACGCATACTTTATTGTTATAAATATAAATTTCACCTAATAAGTTATTTAAGTCTCTATTTAAAACTCTTAATACTCTTCCTTCTTCTTTTCCGTTATTATCTATTAATTCTACTAAAACTTTATCATCATTTACAGCATTTTTTATATTATCTTTATCAATATATATGTCTTCTCCTTCTGGAACAATTAAAAATCCAAAACCTTTTTTGTTTAAAGATAATATTCCTACTTTAAGACTAGGACAATTTTTATATAATATATATTTATCTTTTTTTGTTTTATAAAGTAGATTCTCTTTTACTAAAGAATCAAGTGCATTATTTACTCTACTTAAATCTTCAGGTGAAGATAAACCTAGACAATCATTTATTTCTATTACATCTAATGCTTCATATTTGGTATCTAATAAATCTAATATCGCTTCTTTCATGTATCCAACCTACCTTTATCATACAAAATTATATCATAAAAAAAACACAATTTTATAAAAAATGTGTTAGTTTACTATTTAATATATAATATAAATGAAATAACAAAAAATGCTAATCCCAAAATCATTGTTATTCTACTAATTAATAGTTCTGCTCCTCTTTCTTTTTGGTTTTGGAATAAATCTGCATTTCCACCAGAAATAATTTGAGCTCCACTATTAGCTTTATTACTTTGTAACAAAACTAATGCTATTAATAAAATAGATATAATTATTAATAAAACTTCCATCAAATCACCCAATTCATTTAATAATCTAACATATATTATTCTTTATTTCAAGTTTTTTTTAATTTTTAATTCAATATTCGCGTTAAACCAATTAGTTTATGCTATAAAATTGGTAAATTCTATGTTATAATTATCATGAGGTGCTTCATATGAAAATGATAGAATTAACCAAAGAACAATTTGATGATTTTGCAAAAGGCAACCCATACAATAATTATTGTCAAACTTCTAACTATGGTATGGTTATGGCAGAAAGAGGATATGATTATTCATTCGTTGGATATGTTGATAATAATGATGAGGTATTAGCTGCTGGAATGTTCCTTACTAAAAAAATAGGTTCTAAATATTTTTATGCTTATTCACCAAAAGGTTTTATTATTGATTATGATGATGAAGATTTATTAAAGAAGTTTACAACTAATTTAATAAAATATTATAAAAGAAAAAAAGTAGTATTTTTAAAAATTAATCCTGAGATTCCTATTGCAGAAATTGATTATAATAATGATTATAAAAAAGAAAGTAATGAAAATACTAAAATTTTAGATAGTTTAAAATCGTTAGGATTTAAAAAAAGAAAAGAATTAGAACCTCTACAATTATTAGAACCAAAATTAAAAGCAATTATTGATTTAAAGAATTATGATTTAAATAAATTAGAAAAAGATGTTAAATCTACAATAAAATTAACTGAAAATAAGGGATTAGAAATTGAAGTATCTGATGCTTCTAAAATAGATTTTTTATATGATTTTATAAAGGATTATGAAGATAAAGATATAAATTATTTTAGAAATCTTTTAAATTCTTTTAAAAAAACTAATCAAGCAGATTTGATTTTAGTTAAAATTAATTATGAAAAATATTTAATTAGTTCTAAAAAAAGAGTTGAAGAAGAACAAGAAAAAAATGAGAAATTAAATGAAAAATTACAAAAAGATGCTTCTGAAAAAAATCTAAATGAAAAAATGAAATCTGATACTTTATTAGAAGAATATAAACAAGATGTCGTATATGCTACTCAAGGTTTAAAGAAACATGAAACAACTTATATAGCGGGTGCAATTGTTATTAAATTAGAAAATAAAGTAACTTTACTTACTATAGGTGATAATAAAAAATACAGCTATTTAAATGCTAATTATTACTTATTAAATAAAATATTTGATATGTATAAGGATGAGTATGAAATTGCTGATATTAATGCTATTGCAGATGATTTTAAGGAAGAATCTGAATATAGTGCTTTAAATAAATTAAAACTTGATTTTAAACCAAATTTAATAGAATTTATTGGAGAATTAGATTTAATTATAAGTGCTTGGAGATTTAAATTAGTTGAAAATAATAATTTACTTAGTAGTGAATTTACAAAGAAAAAAGATACTTAGGTATCTGAGTGTGTAAAAATTTTTGTGTAAATGGAATCTTTCCATAATGAGGAACTTATAACAAGTTCCTTTTGCTATTTAAA
>CANRPF010000063.1 GCA_947632375.1 uncultured Bacilli bacterium | reverse complement strand
ATTTATTAAAAGAAAAGAGGAGTAGAAATGAATAGAAATCAAAGAATAGTAGTAAGTATAGTGGGGATAATAATTGTGACACTTGCATTAATAGGAATAACGTATGCTTATTTCATGACAAAAATAATAGGCAATTCAAGTGAAACAAGTATATCAGGAACATTAGCGGATTTAGAGTTAACATACTATGATGGTAATGGAATTGTTGAACCTGATGATCTAATGATGCCTGGAGATACATTAGAAAAGACATTTTCAGTACAAAATACAGGAACAGCTAGGGTTGATAATTATGCGGTAATATTTGAAAACTTGACTAATACCTTAACAAGAAAAGAAGATTTGGTTTATACATTGACTTGTGAAAGTGATGATGATAATCCATGTGTTGGAGTAGAAGATGTGCAATTTCCAGATGCTAATGGTCCAATAATATTTAATTCAATAAATAAAGGAACAACACATTCATATACACTAACTGTAACCTATAAAAATTTAGAAGAGACAGACCAATCTGATGATATGGGAGCAAGTTTTAGTGCAAAAGTAAATATAACAGATGGAAAGAATGCAAGTTTACCAATAAAAAATATGATACTTTTAAATAGTAATACAACAAGAAATGGCACAACATATAGAACATCGCCTGAAACAACACCGGCAAAAGAGACAAGTGCATATTCAGACATATATGAAGAAAAAGATTTTGGGGAATTTTATTTTATTGTTGATGGAGATTTTCCTTTAAATTATTCTAGTGAATTTACTGTAAATGGTTCTGATGAATTAGGATTAAAATTAACTTCAAGTCAATCAGGATACTATAAATCAGATTATAGTAATTTAAAGGGAAAATATATGACATTTTATGCATCAACAACTAATGAAGTATTTAAAGTTATCGATGCAAGTGAAAATAAAGTAACGTTAAATAGACATAGGTTGGTACACAGAAGTAAAGAAAGTACATTAAGTCAAATTGAAGATATATATGGTACTAGTTATTATTATAGAGGTAATGTCGTGGACAATTACTTAACATTCAATAATATGTGCTGGAGAATAGTGCGTATCCAAGGAGATGGAAGTACTAAAATAATATTACAGGACCAAAATGCACCATGTAGTGAAAAAACAAATGAAGAATATCCATTTATGGGGTATGGCACTTACGGATATAAAGGAGATTCCTTTAATCCGAAAGCTGATTATTTAAATTGTAGTGCAGATTCAGATACATGTATGAAAAATCAATTTGATACCTGGTTTAATAGTAAATTCACAAGTGTAAAAGATAAATTAAAAGAAGAAACATGGTACTTAGGAGATACAACTAATACATTTCATTATAATCCTTATAGTTCCGGAAGTGGTTATGATTATTATGAAGCAGGGCAAAGATTAAATGGAATTGGAGCAGAAAGAGAAGTAAATTTATTATCAAAAACAAATGGATTTAAAAGTTATATAGGAGCGATTACTGCTGATGAAGTAATATTAGCAGGTGCAATGACAGATTATCAAGGGTATGATAATTTCAATTATTATTTGGTTGTGCCGGATCGTGGTTATTCTACTTTGTCATTAGACGAGGTGTCATATAGCGAGTATGGGGATTATCATTATATAATTGATTGTCAATTTACTTTTTATAGTTGGGGGTTAGGTAATGTTTCACAGTTGCGTGGAGGTAGTGTTAATAGTGAATATCCTCTTCGACCTGTCCTTGTATTAAACTCTAATGTAGAAATAACAGGTCAAGGAACTAAAGCTGATCCATATATAGTTAAATAGGCATCAAATTATTTTGGTGTAGGGATACTTATAACTTTTCTATTCATTGTAAGTATTCCTTAGGTTAACCTAAAATAATTTTTAAGGAATGTATTTTACATTTCTTTTTATTTTGTTTGACAAAAGTAACATATTAAATTATAATTTAATACATAAAGCAAGAGAAAAAGACGGTTTATAGAATTTTTTTAAAGAGAGTTTGTGGTTGGTGGAAACAAATAAAAAAACTATAAATAGATCACTTTGGATGTGCTTTCTGGATAATAGAAAGACGTTTATCGCGTTAAGATATAATAAGATGATTAATTCATAAAATAAGGTGGTACCACGTTTTTATACGTCCTTATGTTTATGAATTTTTTTATTAGGAGGAAATATGAAAAAGTTTGAAGAATTATCAAAGGAAAAACCTTATGATGTTGAACAAGGTATTTTAAAAGAATGGAAAAAAGAAGATTTATTAGATTTAACTATAAAAAATAGGGTTGGTAAACCTGATTATGTTTTCTATGATGGTCCTGCTACTGCAAATGGTATGCCTGGATTACACCATATGGTTTCTAAATTAATTAAAGATGCTTTTTGTAAATATCATACTATGAAAGGTTCTAGAGTATTAAGAAAAATAGGTTGGGATACTCATGGATTACCTGTAGAAGTACAAGTAGAAAAAAAATTAGGTTTTAAAGATAAAAATGATATAGAAAAATATGGAATTAAAGAGTTTAATGAAGAATGTAGAAAAGCTGTTTGGGAAAATGAAGAAGCTTTTGTTAAATTAACTGATGAAATGGGTCAGTTAATAGATATGGAAAATAATTATGTTACATATGATAATAATTATATAGAAACTGAATGGTGGATTTTAAAAAAATTCTTTGATGAAAATATGTTTTATGAAGGACAAAAAATACTTCCATTTTGTACTAGATGTGGTACAGGACTAGCTAGTCATGAAGTACAACAAGGTTATAAAGAAATAAGTGTAGAAACTGTAATAGTTCCTATGAAGAAAAAAGATGAAGATGTTTATTTCTTAGTATGGACTACAACTCCTTGGACTTTAATTGCAAACGTAGCATTATGTGTTAATCCTGATGAAGAATATGTAAAAGTAGAATCAAAAGGAATAAAATTTATCTTAGCTAGTAAGCTTGCTAAAAGTATTTTAGGTGATGAATTTAAAATATTAGAAACTTATAAAGGAAAAGACTTAGAATACATGGAATATGAACAATTAATTCCTTCTTTAAAAGTTAATAAAAAAGCATTTTTTGTTACAACAGATAATTATGTTACTATGACTGATGGTACAGGTATTGTACATATTGCACCTGCTTTTGGTGAAGATGATGCTAATGTTGGAAAAAAATATAATCTACCTTATTTAAATCCTGTTGGCGAAGATGGTTGTTATACTGATGGTTTATGGAAGGGAAGAAATGTATTTGAAGTAGATTTAGATATTATTAAATATTTAAAAGAAAATGATAAATTATTTAAAAAACAAAAAATGGTACATAACTATCCTCATTGCTGGAGATGTGGAACGCCTTTACTATATTATTCTAAACCAAGCTTTTATTTAGAAGTTACAAAAATAAAAGATAAAATAATAGAAGCTAATAAAAAAGTAAATTGGTTTCCAAGTTATGTAGGAGAAAAAAGATTTGGAAATTGGCTTGAAAATATGAATGATTGGGCAATTTCAAGAAGTAGATATTGGGGTACACCACTTCCTTTATGGAGATGTAGTTGTGGTCATGATGAAATGATTGGTTCAAGAAAAGAATTAATTGAAAAATCTTTAGAAAAAATAGATGAAACAATTGATTTACATAGACCATATGTTGATGATATTCATATTAAATGTCCAAAATGTGGAAAAGAAATGACTAGAGTTAGTGATGTTATTGATTGCTGGTTTGATTCTGGTTCTATGCCTTTTGCACAATATCATTATCCTTTTGAAAATGAAGAATTATTTAATTCACAATTTCCAGCAGATTTTATAGCGGAAGGAATTGATCAAACTAGAGGTTGGTTTTATTCACTTTTAGTTATATCAACATTTGTAAAAGGTGTTAGCCCATATAAAAATGTATTAGTAAATGAATTATTATTAGATAAAAATGGTCAAAAAATGCACAAATCAAAAGGTAATGCAGTTGAACCATTCACTACAATTAAAGAATATGGAGCTGATACAGTTAGATGGTATCTTTTATACATTAGTCCTACATGGACACCTATTAAATATGATGAAGATGGTTTAAAAGAAGTATTTTCAAAATTCTTTAATCCTTTAAGAAATACTTATAACTTCTTTGCTATCTATGCAAATGCTGATGGAATAAGTGATATTAATACATGTAAAGTAGATTATAAAGATAGAGAAGAAATCGATAAATGGATAATAAGTAAATTTAATGCTCTTACTAATGTTGTAACAGCAGCATATGATCAATATGATTTAAATAAAGTTGTAAGAAATATAACTGAATTTGTATCAGAAGATTTATCTAATTGGTATATAAGAAGAAATAGAAAAAGATTTTGGGAATCAGAATTTACAGAAAGTAAAAAAGCAGTATATATTACAACTTATGAAATATTAGAAGGAGTTTGTAAGTTAATAGCACCAATCGCTTCTTTCACTGCTGAAGAAATATTTACTAAATTAACAGGTAAAAAATCAGTACATTTAGAAGATTTCCCAACTTATAATGAAAAATTAGTTAATGAAGAAATAGTTACTAAAATGGATTTAGTTAGAAATCTAATAAGTATTGGAAGAAATGTTAGAGAAGAAAATAAAATAAAAGTAAGACAACCATTAAGTGAAATTTTATTAGATGGTAAAAATGAAAAAATAATAGGAAACTTAAAAGAATTAATTCAAGAAGAATTAAATGTTAAATCAATAAAATTTGTAAAAGATTTATCTAAATATATGAATTTCGTTGTAAAACCTAATTTTAAAGAAGTAGGGAAAATATTTGGAAGCAATATAAAAGAATTCCAAGAAAAACTTCTTAACATATCAATAGATGATATAAATAAATTAGAAAATAATGAAACAATAAAAATGACAATAAATAATGAAGAATACGATATAAATTTAAATATGGTTGATATAAGAATTAATTCAAAAGAAGGATTTAACGTAGGTATGATAAATAACGAATTCGTTATATTAAATACTACAATGTCTAAAGAATTAATAAATGAAGGTATTGCAAGAGAAACAGTATCTAAAATACAACAATTAAGAAAAAATATGAATTTTGATATAGTTGATAGAATTAATGTAGAATATAATGCTCCTAAAGAATATGTAGAAGCTATAAAAAATCATATTGATTTTATAAAAACAGAAATACTTGCAATAGAATTTACCACAACAGAAAATACTTTAGAAGAAATTCAAGATATTAATGGATATAAAGTAGGAATTAAACTAACAAAAGTTTAATTCTTTTTTTATAAAAAAATGAGTGATTAATCACTCATTAAAATTTTCTATATAATCCAATTGCTTTACCTAAAATTTTAACATTATCTACTAATATAGGACTCATAGTATCATTTTCAGGTTGTAATCTAATATGATCTTTTTCTTTATAAAAAGTCTTTAAAGTAACTTCATTTTCATCAGTTAAAGCAGCAACAATTTCACCATTTCTAGCAACATTTTGCTTTTGAATAATTACATAATCTCCATCATAAATACCAACATTAATCATAGATTCGCCAGAACATTTTAAAGTAAAAATAGTTTCTTTAGCAGGAATAAGTGATGCAGGTAGTGAAAAAAACTCATTAGGCTGTTCTATAGCTTCTATAGGATTACCACAAGAAATTTTTCCTAATAAAGGCACCTTAACTAATTCACTTTGATCTTCCTTAAATTCATTATCAACTAAAAGTTCTATAGTTCTAAACTTATTAGCTTCTTTTCTAATAAATCCTTTCTTTTCAAGTTGATTTAAATGTGAATGAGCAGTAGCAGGACTACTTAAATTCATACCTTTACATATTTCTCTCACAGAAGGAGGAAAACCATGCTCAACAATATATTTTTTTATATAAATTAATGTTTCTTTTTGTTTTGGAGTTAATTTATCCATATTTACTTCACCTAAATTAATGTTAACATTTTTTGTGTAAAAAGTCAAACAAATGTTTAAATAAATTATTGACACGAACAAATATTCGAGTTAAACTAAATGACGTAAGGAGGAGTTAGTATGAAAAAATATCTTTTAGAATATAAGGAGGTTATAATTTTTTATTTATCAATTATTTTTAGTTTTGCATTGATATATTTTAGATTAAAATACTTAAATGGTTAATTTTTTATTTCATAGAATATCATAATTAGTTATGATATTCTATGATAAAAATATTGGAAGCTACAAATTTATTTGATATAATATTCCAAGTTGGAGTGATTTAAATGAATTTACCAAATATGCAAAATGCAAAAAAACGTACTAATAAAGAAGTTTTATATATTTATGATAATATTAAAAGTAGTAGTATATTTAAAGATAAAAAATATTATATAAAAACATATGGTTGTCAAATGAATGTTCATGATAGTGAAGAAATAAAAGGAATATTAGAAAATATAGGATTTAAAGAAACAGATAAATTTGAGGATGCTAATTTAATAATTTTAAATACTTGTGCAATAAGAGAAAATGCACATGATAAAGTATTTGGTTTTTTAGGTAGATGTAAACATTTAAAAAAAGAAAAAAAAGATTGTATAATAGCATTATGTGGCTGTATGGCACAAGAAGAAAGTGTAGTAAATGAAATTTTATCAAAACATAAATATATTGATTTAGTATTTGGTACACATAATATTAATGAATTACCTAAATTGCTTGTTCAAAAACAAGAAGATATTAAAATTAATGTATATAGTAAAGAAGGAGAAGTAATAGAATTAGGTGAAATATATAAAAGAGATAGCAAATATACTGCATGGGTAAATATTATGTATGGTTGTGATAAATTTTGTACTTATTGTATAGTACCATATACTAGAGGTAAACAAAGAAGTAGAAAAAGTGAAGATATTTTAAAAGAAGTAGAAGCTTTAAAGAAAATAGGTTATAAAGAAATAACTCTTTTGGGACAAAATGTTAATGCCTATGGAAAAGATTTAGAAAATGAAATGGATTTTGGAACACTTTTAGAAAAAGTTAGCAAAACAGGTATTGAAAGAATCAGATTTGTAACTAGTCATCCATGGGATTTTACAGATAAAATGATAGATGTAATCGCTAACAATGATAATATAATGCCTTATATACATTTACCATTACAAAGTGGATCAAATAGAATTTTAAAATTAATGGGAAGAAGATATACAAAAGAAGAATACTTAGAACTTTATAGAAAAATAAAAGAAAAAGTAAAAAATGTAGCAATTACAACAGATATTATAGTTGGATTCCCAAATGAAACAGAAGAAGATTTTAATGAAACTTTAGACGTAGTAAATAAATGTAAATATGATGGAGCTTTTACTTTTATATACTCTCCGAGAGAAAATACTCCCGCTAGCAAAATGGAAGATAGCATTACTTTAGAAGAAAAAGAAAAAAGATTACAAAGACTTAATGAAATTGTTAATAAATATTCAAAAGAAAATAATGAAAAATATATAAATACTTATCAAAAAGTATTGTTAATAGGTGAAAGTGAAAAAGATGAAAATAAATTATATGGCTATACTGAAACAATGAAATTGGTTAATGTAGAATGTAGTAAAGATTTAATTGGTAATATTGAATTAGTAAAAATTACTGATGCAAAATCATTTAGTTTAGATGGAGTAATAGAAAATGCTTAGGAAAAGAGTGTGTAAAAATTTTTGTGTAAATGGAATCTTTCCATAATGAGGAACTTATAACAAGTTCCTTTTGCTATTTAAA
>CANRPF010000062.1 GCA_947632375.1 uncultured Bacilli bacterium | reverse complement strand
AAGAAATATATTTTTCTGCATTATATACAGGTATTATTATAGATATTAAGTTCTTCATCTAATCACCAATAAATATTATAACATATAAGTAGTCACATTGTTTATTTAAAAACAGTATGATATAATTTAATTTTGAAAGAGGATTATATGAAAGATGTAAAAAAAAATTTTATATATAATTTAATATATCAATTTTTTGTACTAATTTTTCCAATTGTATTAATTCCATATACATCTAGAGTATTAAAAGCAGAATCTATTGGAATATATTCATATACATATTCAATAGTAGGTTATTTTTTAATGGTATCTATGCTTGGAATTAATATTTATGGTAGTAGAAAAATTGCAAAAAATAAAGATAATAAAAAAAAATTATCTAAGAATTTTTCAGAAATATATATAATACAAATTATTACAACTTTTTTAATGCTTATCTTATACTATTTATATATTTTAGTATTTGTTAAAACTAATGTAAAAATCGCAATAATACAAAGTTTATTCTTATTTGCATCTTTTTTTGATATAGCGTGGTTTTTTTCCGGAATGGAAAATTTTAAAGTAAATATTTTTAGAAATGTAGTATTTAAATTTATAACATTCTTACTTATTATTTTTCTTGTAAAAAAGCCTAGTGATGTAGTTATATATACTATAATAATGTCACTAAGTACTGTAATATGTAATTTATTTTGGTTTAAATATTTAAAAAAAGAAATAGTAATTACTAAAATAAAAATGAAAGACGTTTTATCTCATATAAAACCATGTATAATTCTTTTTTTACCAATAATTGCAAAATCAATATATCAATCAATGGATAAAGTAATGTTAGGTGCAATGATTAGTATGGTAGAAGTAGGTATTTATGAGCAAGCTGCCAAACTAATAAAAATACCTATGTGTTTAGTAGATGCACTCTCTACAGTTATGATACCAAGAAATTCTAATTTAGCTTCAAAAAAAGACGATAAAACAATTATAAGTAATATGGAAAAATCAATTTACTTTTCAATGTTTGCAATAATTCCTATATGTTTTGGACTATTTGCAATTAGTGATGATTTAATACCACTTGCATTAGGGCATGAATTTGCAAAATCAGCTGCAAATTTAAAAATACTATTAGCATCAACTTTAGTAATATCTTTTGCTCTTATTATAAAAACACAATATTTAGTACCAAAAGAAAAAGATAATAATTATATAATACCAATGACAATAGGGGCTATAATAAATTTAGTATTAAATTACATATTAATTCCAAAATATTATTCAATAGGAGCATCTATAGGAACACTTATAACTGAAATATTTATTATGATGTATCAAGTTATTAGTGTAAGAAAAGAACTTCCTATAAAGAAATTTTTAAAGAATATAGTAGGAATTGTAATAAAAAGTTTAATAATGCTAGCATGTGTAATGTTAATAAAATTATTTAATTTCTCATCAATTATTACTATATGTATTCAAATATTTATTGGAGTAACAATATATTCTTTATTAAATTTAAAATATATTTTAAGTTTATTTAAGAAAAAAGCAAAAATTTAAGAATATTCTTAAATTTTTTTTGCGAAATAAAAAACTCGAACTATAAAGTTCAAGTTATTATCATTTTGGTGGAGAATAAGGGACTCGAACCCTTGACCCTCACGGTGCAAGCGTGATGCTCTAGCCAACTGAGCTAATTCCCCAAAACAACAAATTAATTTTACTATATTAATTGTTGATTGTCAATCTATAAAATTATAAACTTTTAATATTTGATTAAAAAATATATGTTCTTTATTAAAAATAATGTATTTTTTTAAAATATTTATACTATTTACAAAGCCAATAATCTTTACTAATTTCATATTTTTATAAATAATTAAATTAACTTTATAATGATTAGTATAAGCATCAAATATTTTATCATTTAAAATATTAATTTGATCTTCTGATAATTCTGGTTTATCTAATATAAATTCTTTTTCTTTTACTTCCTTTATTATATTTTTATCATTTATTAAAGAATTAAATGGAGCCCATTTAATATAACCTCTATCTTGCATTATGTCCTCCTATTTTTTCATTTCTTTCTTTTATAGTAGATAATTTAAGTAAACTAGTAGCTTTTAATAAAGTATTTTTTCCATATTTAATATTTATAGAATCAATAGCTTTATTCATACTATTCTCTTGGTTTATTTTCTCTATATTTTCAAATAAATTCAATTGAATAGATTTATTTTGTTCTAATTTAGAAAAACATATACCAACTTTTCTAATAGGTAAATCAGTTTCATAATTAGCTTCAAACATATTTATTAATTGTTTATATAAATAAAGTTCATTACAATTATTTTTATCTACTATACGTGATATATGAAACCCACCTTGAATATTTTTAGAATATGATATATAAAGACTAATTCTACCTGTTGTATAATTATTTTTTCTAAGGCGAAACATTAATGTACTTAAAATTTCTCTAATTATTATATATATTTGTTCATTATAATAATTTTTAAATAACACTTGACTATTAGAAATACTTTTTTCTTTAGCTACACGATTAAAATCCTTAATACAACTATTATCTATTCCATTAGCATGTTCCCATAATTCTTCACCAATTATTCCAAATTTATCCTTTAATTTAAATTTATCATACTTAGCAAGATCTTCTACTTTATATATACCTAAAGAATTTAAACGCCTTTCCATTCTTTTCCCAATTCCCCACATATTAGATAGGGGAGTAATACTCCATAACTTAGTTTTAATATCATCTTTTGTCCATTCAGCGATAAAATCTTTATTATGCTTAGCTTCTATATCCATACTTATTTTTGCTAAAAGTAAATTTGGTCCAATTCCAGCTGTAGCACATAACTTTGTTTTTTCATACACTTTTTTCAATATTTTTTTTGCTAAATTATAAGGCGTTTCCTTATATAACTTTAAATAGCTACTAACATCCAAAAAACATTCATCAATCGAATAAATATGTAAATCATCTATAGATACAAATTCTAAATAAGTATTTATTACTTCCTTACTTTTTTCTATATATAAACTCATTCTAGGTTTAACTCTCATATATTTAATATTATTTGGAATTTCATAAATTCTTCCTCTAGATTTAATACCTTTTTCTTTTAAATAAGGAGTAACTGCTAAAGTTATTGCACCATTTCTATCTGGATCGGCAACTACTAAAGGAGTTTTAAAAGGATCTAAATTTCTTTGAATACATTCAACACTAGCAAAAAAACTTTTTAAATCTATACATAATATACATTTATTATTCATAAACTTTCGCCTCATGTTCATTATAATACAATAGTTCGCATAAATAAATGGTATTTATTTCCAAAAACTATATAAACTTGAATTTTTTAATTCGGTTTGATATTATAAATATAAGTTTAGGAGTCTTATTGATATGAGTATTTATAAATTATGTTATTTAAATAAAGATGTATATTATCCTATAAATTTAGAAGAAATAACTAAAAATGGTTCTATAGAAGAAATAGATAAATTTACATTAGAATTTGAAAATAAAACAGAATTAATAGAATTTCTTAAAGAAAAAAAAGTATATTTACCTAGTGAAACATTAGCAATTTCAAAATTAAAAAAAAGTGATTCATCATATACGCCTATATATAAAGGAGATAGATTATTTTATGAAAAAGATAAATCTCTTTTAAATTTAGACTTTGCAAAAAAATATATAATAGCAAATTCCAACGACTTAAACTTTATAAAAATACTTGCTCAGAATTATGTAGATAAATATATAATTGCTCAAAGTAAAACAACTAAAACAATAAAATCTTATAAAATTGCAGCGGATTTATTAGCGAATGTAAAAACATCAGGTAGTATGAGTAAAAGAAGTCAAAAAAATTTAAATTTACTAATAGATAGTGAACTTTATAAAGGAACTATTAAATCTTCTAATGATGGTTGGTTTTTTGAAAAAAATAGTAATGAAATTAATTATAAGAATTTAAGAACTTTAATATTATTAATAATAGATTATGAGAAAACTAAAATAATTAGTGAAGCTATGGATAGACCAACTAATAATTATAGTGATGAAGAAGGTTTAACTATGGAAGATTGGTTAAGAGTAATAGATTCTGATGATACATTTGAAAATCTAGAAGCAAGTTTAGAATATGCAAAGAGACATTCTAATTTTTAATGGTAAGGATTATGAAATTTGATTTATTTTTTAATTATTTATTAAAAGAAAGAAATTATAGTAAAAATACTATAAAAAATTATGAAATAGATTTAAATAGATATAAAGAATATCTTAATACTAATAATATTAATTATTTAAAAATAAAATATACTGATATATTAAATTATATATCTTATCTTAAACATAATCATAAAAGTACTTCTATAAATAGAAATATAAGTAGTATAAGAACATATTATAATTTCTTAGTTAGAGAAAATATTATAAAGACAAATCCTTTTAATTTAGTTAAAGGAATGAAAAAAGAACAAAAATTACCTAATTATTTTAAATATAATGAATATGTAGATATACTTAACTCAATAGATACAAATACTAATTTAGGAATACGTAATAGATGTATTTTTGAATTACTATTATGTACAGGATGTAGAGTAAATGAACTTGTTAATATTAAATTAAAGTCTATAGATTTAGAAAATAATGAAATAAAAGTATTAGGAAAAGGTAATAAAGAAAGAATAGTTTATATAGCATCTTATGCTAAAGATGCATTAAAAAAATATTTAAGTATTAGAAATGAATTATTACAAAATAAAAATAATGATTATTTATTTTTAAATCATTTAGGTAATCCAATAACTACAAGAGGAATACGAGATGTAATAGATAAAATTTTATTAAAAAGTGCGACTAATTTAAAAATTACTCCCCATACATTTAGACATTCATTTGCAACAATGTTATTAAATGAAGGTTGTGATTTAAAAAGTGTACAAGAATTATTAGGACATGTATCTTTATCTACTACAAGTATTTATACACATGTTTCTAATGAAGAATTGAAACGAGTATACTTACATACTAATCCGAGAAATTAATTGTAAAAATGAAGTTTTTTACTTCTTTTTTATTGCTTATAAAATATATATAATGGTATAATACAAATGCATGACAAGGAGGAATAAAATGACAAAATACGTCTATGCTTTTAAAGAAGGAAATAAAGATATGAGAGAACTTTTAGGAGGTAAGGGTGCTAATTTAGCAGAAATGACTAGTATCGGTTTACCTGTACCTAGAGGTTTTACAGTAACAACAGAAGCTTGTATAAAGTATTATGATGATGGGGAAAAAATCGATTCATCTATTGAAAAAGAAATATTCGAACATTTAAAAGAATTAGAAAAAATCACAGGAAAGAAAATGGGTGATAAGAAAAATCCATTATTAGTATCTGTACGTAGTGGTGCAAGAGCAAGTATGCCTGGTATGATGGATACAGTACTTAATTTAGGTATGACAGATGAAGTTGCAGAAGGATTTAGTGAAGTAACTAAAAATTCTAGATTCGTATATGATTCATACAGAAGATTTATTCAAATGTTTGCAGATGTTGTAATGGGATTTCCAAAATCTTCATTTGAAAGATTATTTGATAAGATTAAGGAAGAAAAAGGTGTAACTTACGATACTGAATTAAATGAAAAAGATTTAATGGAAGTAGTTGATATTTATAAGGGAGAATATAAAAAACATGCAGGATGCGAATTCCCTCAAGATCCAAAAGTTCAACTATTAGAAGCTGTTAAAGCAGTATTTAGAAGTTGGAATAATGATAGAGCGATTACATATCGTCGTTTAAATGATATTCCATCATCATGGGGAACTGCTGTAAACGTTCAAGAAATGGTTTACGGAAACCGTGGAGAAACTTCTGGTACAGGTGTTGCATTTACAAGAAATCCAGCTACAGGAGAAAAGAAGTTATATGGTGAGTATTTAATGAATGCGCAAGGAGAAGATGTTGTTGCAGGAATACGTACTCCACAACCAATTGATACTTTGAAAGAAACAATGCCAGAATGTTATGAAGAATTTGTTAAAATAAATAAAATTCTTGAAGATCATTATAAAGATATGCAAGATATGGAATTTACTATTGAAGATGGAAAATTATTCATGCTTCAAACTAGAAATGGTAAACGTACAGCTCAAGCTGCTTTAAAAATTGCAGTTGATTTAGTAAATGAAGGAATGATTACTAAAGAAGAAGCTTTATTAAAAGTAGAACCAAAACAATTAGATCAATTATTACATCCAAATTTTGATGCAGAATCTTTGAAAAAAGCAAAAGTTGTTGCAACAGGTTTAGCTGCTAGTCCAGGTGCTGCAACAGGTAAAATTTACTTTACTGCAGAAGATGTTATGAAAGCTCATGAAGCTGGAGAAAAAGATTTATTATTAGTAAGACTTGAAACTAGTCCAGAAGATATTGAAGGTATGAATTTAGCTCATGGAATTCTAACTATTAGAGGAGGAATGACAAGCCATGCAGCAGTTGTCGCTCGTGGTATGGGAACATGCTGTGTATCTGGATGTGGTGAATTAAAAATAGATGAAGAAGCTAAAACTGTAACTACTAAAGATGGTAACACTTATAAAGAAGGCGATTGGATGAGTCTAGATGGTTCAACAGGTAATGTTTATGGAGAACAAATTAAAACTGTAGAACCAGAAATAAGTGGTGATTTTGAAACATTTATGAATTGGGCCGACAGTGTTAGAAGATTAAAAGTAAGAACTAACGCTGATACTCCAAGAGATGCTAAACAAGCAAGAAAATTTGGAGCAGAAGGTATTGGACTTTGTAGAACAGAGCATATGTTCTTTGAAGAGGAAAGAATATTTAATTTCCGTAGAATGATTGCTGCTGATTCTTTAGAAGTAAGAGAAGAAGCTTTAGAAAAAATATTACCTTATCAAAGAGGAGATTTTGAAGAATTATTTAGAGCAATGGCTCCATATGGAGTAAATATTCGTTATTTAGATCCACCTCTACATGAATTCTTACCTCATACTGATGAAGAAATTAAACCTTTAGCAGAAAGTTTAGGAATGACTTTTGAAGCGTTAAAAGCAAGAGTAGAGTCATTAAAAGAATTCAATCCTATGATGGGACATAGAGGATGTAGACTTGCAGTAACTTATCCAGAAATTGCTCGTATGCAAACTAGAGCAGTTATAGAAGCTGCAATCAATGTAAATAAAGAAGGCTTAGATGTTAAACCTGAAATAATGATACCTCTTGTTGGAGATGTTAAAGAATTAAAATATGTAAAAAATATTGTTTGTGAAACAGCAGATCAAATAATAAAAGAAAATAATGTTGAGCTTGAATATCATGTTGGTACAATGATTGAAATACCACGTGCTGCATTAACAGCAGATCAAATAGCCGAAGAAGCTGAATTCTTCTCATTTGGTACAAATGATTTAACACAAATGACTTATGGATTCTCAAGAGATGATGCTGCTAAATTCTTATCAGACTATTATAAGAAACAAATATTTGAATCTGATCCATTCGCTAAGATTGATCAAACAGGCGTTGGAGAATTAATGAGAATTGCAGTAGAAAAAGGTAAAAAGACAAGAAAAGATATTAAATTAGGTATTTGTGGTGAACATGGAGGAGAACCAAGTAGTGTAGAGTTCTGCCATAATTTAGGATTAACTTATGTATCATGCTCTCCATTTAGAGTACCTCTTGCAAGATTAGCTGCTGCACAAGCCGCAATCAAGTCTGGGATGCAAGAGTAAATAGTGATATTGATGTCTTTTTAACCCGTATAATCATTACAAAAGATGATTTAGTAAGGTATAGTGATGAAATACCTGAATGTAAATATGTAAGGTTAAAAGAGCCAATATTTGTTGATATTTATATATAAATTTAGACTAAGATGACTTATTAAGTCGCATATCTTAGTCTTTTTTATGTGATATGCGACAAAGAATTGGAGGTAATAAAAATGCGACTAATATACACAAAACCAAAATTAAAGGATTTATCACAAGGCTCAAG
>CANRPF010000061.1 GCA_947632375.1 uncultured Bacilli bacterium | reverse complement strand
TAAAAGAATTAAGAGCCGACAGCCCTCCTAAAAACCATGCTGTATCAAATTCAGATTACGGTTTAGCAACAAGTAGTTTATATGGACACGTTAAAGTAACTGACGGAAATGGTTTATTTTTAAATCAAGGAACTATAACATTAGCTCCAGCGTCAACAGAAGCCCCAGGTGGTGTACAACTAGAAGATACTTTAACATCTCAATCTACTACTAAGGCTTTAACTGCTAATATGGGTTATGATTTAGACAGACGTAAACCAGACGTTTTTTATGGTGAGGAGGAACCAACATCTACGATAGGTAGAAACGGTGACATATACTTTTTAATAGAGAAAAAATAGGGGGAGGTGTAGAAAAATATGGCAGTAATATCTGAATATCCGTTGCATAACACGGGGCAAGAGGTTCAAACAGCAATAGACGACGCCTTAACAAAATTACCTTATCAAATAGGTTTAAAGGCTAACGAAGCAGACGTTTTAACAAAAACTAATACAGACGCTTATACTCCGACAGCGGACTATCACCCAGCAACAAAATTATATGTAGATACTGTTAGACCTACAGTTCAAATAGGACAAACAATAACAGGTGAAGAAGGAACACAAGCTAAAGTTGAAAATAAAGGTACACCAAGAGACGCTATATTAGATTTCACAATACCAAAAGGTGATACAGGTGACGCAGCAGGTTTTGATACACCTACAGCAGAAGCTGAAACTTTAGAACCTGGTTCACAGGCTACAGCCAGTGTTGTTGCTAGTGGAGAGGCTACTAATAAAAAATTCGATTTTCATTTTGGTATTCCCCAAGGTATACAGGGAATACAAGGTTTGCAAGGATTTTATACAAATAAACTTGAAAGAACAGGTGGTACTGGTGCTTCTGGCACTAGAGATACATATACATTATATCTTAACGACGAGGAAAGTACACCTATAGGTTCTTTTGATGTTTATAATGGTGCAGACGGAGAAGGTGCAGGAACAGTTACAGAAGTTGGTCTTAAAAATATAGACGACAATAGTTTAACTATCACAGATACACCTGTTACATCAAATGGTACTATACTAATTAAGCATACAAACTCTGTTACACCTACAGAAGAACAAGGTTTTTATCCTGTAACTATAGATAGTAGTGGACACATATCTAGTTATGGAGAAAAAACAAGAATGGGTGATATGTACAGAAGCGTTTATGATATTAATGAAAATGATATTGTTGACGGTGCAGAATCATTACATGACGAAACAAGTCAGATATGGTTCGAGTTATCATAGAAAGAAAGGAGGACACTAAATGGCTCAACAAACTGTATGGCAAGATTGGCAAGTAGTAGGTACTTATCCAGAAATAAGAAGTAATTGTATTTGTCAATATGAAAGACACGGTACTAATTTATCTATTACCGTTATAACACAAAACCATTGTACGTTTTATGGTGCATGGAGACATAACAGGTGGGCTATGGACGTATCGGTAAATGGACAACTTATTGCTGAAAATGTGCAAATAAAACCAAGAACATCTGGATATATTAATACAAGTGTATATCAAGCTTCGGCTTCGGCAACTATTAATATAGGTAACGCAGAGTCGGCTTTAATAACCATTTCATATTATGATACTGGTTGGTCGACAGCAAAAAGAGTATATACATGGTTTAATACATTGCAAGCGTGGTTAACAGGAATACCTTCATTTCCTTCGTGTTCGCTAGGTGCTAACTATTCATACCCGAATTTGACGCATAATTCTATAAACGTAAATTATTCAGTGTCGGGTTCTTATGATTGGTTGCGAGTGTACGTTGACGGAAGACTTTGGGCTGACGGTGTTAGAAATAATCCGTTTACGGTAACTGGTTTGGCTCCAGATACAAATCATAGTATATATGCACACGCTTATGGTAGTGGTGGATTTGGAAATGCTAGTAATACACTTACTTTTAGGACTTATGTCACGCCTGTTAAAGTTGGTAAGGCATGGCTTGATAATGTAGAGCCTTTTACTTGTACTGGGCTGTGTACTTCTGATAATGCTAGCAATACACAACAATATGAATTTGCTATATGTGATACCTCGCCGAGTAGGAACGTAAAAAGAGGTGCTTATACAACAAAGAATGGATATTATAACTTTGACGGACTTGAAGAAGAAACAGAATATTACCTAAGAGTTAGGGTTCAAACAAGAGGTTCTGGTGCGTGGTCTGATTATGTTTATATCTTATTCAAGACACCTGCTGATATAGTACGTTCTTATTTTCAACTACCAGACGGTAGCGTTGCTAGGTGTAAGACTTGGTTTAAAAATCCAGACGACAGCAAATGGTATAAAGCAAAAAAAGCATGGTTGAATATTAACGGTAAAATGGTTCAAACAAAAAACAAATATGACTAGAAAGGGGGATATGCTATATGAGTGATAATGAGAGTTTAAGATATGACTTTAGTCTTTATAAAGGTGCAAGTAGAGATTTAGATATTGTATTTACAATAGAACATGAATGTCACAGACACCCACACCCTTGTATATGTCAAATGGAAGACGACGACGTAATGAAACTTAAAGTTATAGATTATAGACATAAAGACAAAGTTGTAATCGAAAAAGAAAGTAAAGGGGATAGTTATTTCTCATTTTTACCTTCGGACACCGAAAAACTAAATGTAGGATATTATAGATATAGTGTAAAGTTATATCCTGCAAAAAGTAAAGAGGTATATGAAATTATTTCTCCAAGTATATTCCATATAAAGGCTGGTGAATAAGAAAAATGGACGACAAAACTATATGGGAAGACTTAGGAGTTAAACATCACGAGTGTGGAATTATTGATGTTGATAATATAGATTGTCATAAACAAAAATGTCCTTTACCAAAGCCTAGTGATAACTATAATAGGTTAAAAAATAAACCTTCTATCAATGGTACTGTACTTGAAGGAGATATGACTATAAAAGAAGACGCTAACTATGTGCATAAACAAACTACAGCGGCTGATACTTGGGTTATTATTCACAAATTAGAAAAATATCCTTCTGTTACAGTTTTTGATAGTGCTGGCGAACAAGTTGTAGGAGATGTTATTTATGACAGTATAAATCAAGTGACTTTAAAATTTAAAGGGGAATTTAAAGGAACAGCCACACTTAATTAGATAGAAGAACAAAAGAAAGGAAGACAGAAAGCATGATTTTAAAGACAATTAAGAAGAAGACTTATGAAATTGAAAACTCAACAGAAAAAAGAACAAATTTAGAGACAAGAATTTATAGCAATATAGATTATATAGGTCGAGATTTACCACTAGACAGAGAAGACGGTATATCAGAAACTATAACTTTACATTTAAGAAATGGTAATGAGTTATCTCTTGCATTAAGAATATTAGAGGGTAAAGTATGGGTTGACAATTTCAATGAAGTTTATTTAATGAACGACGAGGGCAAGACAATAGAAAGAATAATTTAAACTTTATAAAGGGGGAAAATTAAAAAATGGCAAAGAAATTTTTAGTAGATATTGACTTAAATAAGAACGAACTACAAAATGCAATAGTGCAAAATCTAGCGACAGACCCTAATAGTCCCGTAAAAGGACAAATGTACTTTAATACAACATCTAATAGATTTAGAATTTATGACGGAACAGTATGGGAAGAACTAGGTACTGGAACAGGTACAGTTACAAGTGTAGGTATTTTAAATGAAGACGGTAGTTTAACTGTATCAGGTTCTCCTATAACAAAATCTGGAAACATAACTGTTGCTCATACTAATTCAATTGAAGCAAAAGAAGAACAAGGAATTTATCCTGTTGCAATTGATAAAAACGGACACATTACAGCAGTAGGTGAAGCGTTAACTACTGTTAGTAAAACTAAAGAAGGTTTAATACCAGCATTTAGTGAAGAAAATAAAGACGCTGCAAAAGTAACCGAAACAGATTATGTTTATGAAGCAGTAAGTGGTAAATATAAACAATTACCAGAAGAAGCATTTAAAGACACAACTTATGAAGACGGAGAAACAGGATTTGTACAAAAAGCAAAACAAGACCAAAATGGAAACGTAATAGACACTTATTATGCTCCAATTGAAAGTCCAACTCTTACTGGAACACCAAAAGCTCCAAAGGCTGCAAGTGGTGATAATAGCGACCAAATAGCAACAACATCATTTGTTACAGAAGCTGTAAGTGGCGTTGTTGGTGCTATGCACTTTAAAGGAACAGTTGGTGGAGACGGTGCAACTGTTACAGAATTACCAAGTGAAGACGTAAAGGCTGGAGATACTTATAAAGTTGCAGAAGCTGGAGGGTATGATAGTAAACAAGCAAAAGTTGGAGACTTATTTATAGCACAAGACGAAACACCAACTTGGGTATACGTACCTTCTGGTGACGAAACTGGAATAACAAGTATTACAGCTGGAGAAGGATTAACAGGCGGAACTATTACTTCTACTGGAACTATCGCACTAGACGAAAGTGGTGTAGAAGCAGGCGAATATCAGGGGTTAACTATAGATAAACATGGTCGTGTAACAGCAGCAGAAGATAAAGGTTACACAACTAATACAGGTACTGTTACAAGCGTAACAATTACTGGAGAAAAGGGTATTACAGCAACTGGAGACCCTATTACAGCAGAAGGAACTATCACTGTAGGACACACTAATGAAATAACAGAACAACAAACACAAGCAGTTTATCCTATAGCAATTGATACTTATGGACATATTACTGGCTATGGAGAAGCTGTTGAAGTTATTAAGAAATATACAGAAACTATAACTGGTGACGACGATACAACAGAATTTACAGTTACTCATAGTTTAGGAACTAAAGACGTTACTATTCAAATTTATGATACTACAACTAATGAAGATGTAATCGTTGATACTACAAGAACAGACGAGAATACTGTAAAAGTATCATTTGCAAGTGCTCCAAGTTCTGAACAAAGTTATCAAGTTGTAATTATCGGCTAATCAAAGGAGGTGGCTAAATGCAACTATTAAGTGGTCTAAGCAGTCTTGATAATGTTGCTGACGGAAAAACAAGAAAATTAATTACATCTGCCACTCCCAGCGGTGCTGGTAATGCAGTTACCGCAGTAAGCATTTCAGGCGATAGTATAGAATACAAATTAGATAAAACTTTTCTTGAAAAGAGTGAGGCTGACAAGGGTTATGCCCACTCTCTTTCATTTGATAACTCAAAGTTAACTTTAAAAGCGGCAGACGAAACCGTCTTATCAGAGGTTGACGTTCCTGGTGTAACATATACTGGTTATAAAACTTTTCTTGCAAGACCAAGAACCGAGTATAACTTGTTGGGTGTTACAACAACTGCCGCTTCTGATACAACAGATTTGTATAACACACGTATTTCAGACAGGTTTACTGGAGTTAAATACGTATCGTCTACATCAGCAGAAGGTGGTACTTTGTACGTAGACGACAAGGCTGTTGTAACAGGATTATTTTATGAAATATCTTAGAAAGGAGAAGGAATATGCCTACAGTTAAATTTTATAGAGACGAAGAGAAGCAACATCAAGTATATCCAGATATTGACCCAGACGGAATTTTTCCAGGGGTCACAGTTGGATTAGCCAACAACTTAACATCACCAGACGGATTGTCAGACACAGCAAAATGGCATTGGCGTACAGCAGGTGGAGAACAAGATATTAGTGACGGATATGCTGATTTAACTACTCTAAAAGGTGCTTCTGAATCTTCTACAATAGAAGAAAGTATTCATGTTAATGTACTTGCTTCTGGCGTAAGACAAGCCACTGTCACAAAAGACACATTCAAGACACAAAAGAGTGAGACAGGAACTTACAACTTTACATATACGCCAAAAGTAACATATAGCTCTGAATATGTGTATTCATTAGACAATAACCAATTCGCTCGTCAAACTAGACAACAAACTAACACATATACATTTAGGTATCAAGCCATTGTTGGACAAGGCGAAGGGTCTGAAACATATATTAATGAGTTAAATAGTTCTACATTTGTTGAAAAAGTAAATGAAGAACCAAACACATATACATTCAAACATGAAGGTGAACAATGGAAACTTAATGATAACGTAGTTAATTTAGCAGAATATGGTATCACATTAAACGAGGTTGAAATACCAGAAGGTACAGAGATAACAATTATATATTCTTCTAACTCATGGTATAGAGACCAATCAATCGTATCATTACAAAACTATGGTATCCAAACTACTGGTACAGAAAAAGTTGGTGCTGAAATTGAAATCAATTATGAAAGTAATGATTGGTGTTTAGAAGGCGAAATTATCGACCTTAACAATTATGGTATATCAATAACAGACGGAAGTCCTACAGTTGAAGATATAATCCAAATCGTATATATAAAAGAAGAAGTTGGTGTTGTTAAAGTTGCAAACCCAACAGCAATATATACAATAGGACTAAATCAATTCAATCGAGACGGAGAAAGCAAATTAATAGGATATACCATAGCAACAACTGGTAAGATTGAAGAAAAAAGTGGAGAAACTTTAATATGGTTCCGTTGTTTAGGTGGAAACACATACACAATATATAACTCTACTGCTTCAAGTACAACAAGAGTTGGATATAGTGCAACAGAACCAAACAACAATAGTACAGTTACTGTATTAAGTCCAGTTAGTAGTGCAACAAGTGGACAAAGTGTACAAACTGACAGTAACAAGTATTATGTAACACCAGAGCAAAATGGATATTTATGTGTGTCAACAACTGATTATGAAAATATATGTTGTCATTTAACATGGTCTGGATATAACGACGAGGTGTTTGAAACTTATTGGGATTCAGCATTTACATTACCAACAACAGACAATGAGGGAAAACCACTAAGCGAATATGGAATGGCTAATGTTGGTGGCGACTATTATGACGAAATGGATTTTGATAGATTTGTTTATCATAAGAGAACAGAAAGAATTGAATATACAGAAGAAAACTATCAAAACGTACAAAGCAAAGGTGTACCATACATATATGATAACACATGGATATATTATGGTATTGACACAGTAGATTATACATTAAGTCAGATAAGTCCAGCATATAGAGTAAGTGACTTTGGAACAGAGGAAATCATTGGTACAGAGTTGGATATGGAAGTAACAACATTCTATCAACAAAACCTAAAGGATAAGTTGAGACGTAGTGTTGAGATATTGGATAATAAAACACAAACCATAAACGCAAGTTCAACAACAGACCAATATCCAAGTGCAAAGGCTGTATATGATTTGGAATATGATGTATGGAAAATGTTAGGACTACACGTTGATACATTCTCAACAACTAAGACTTATGCTGTTGGTGCTTATGTAGTACGAAATCATAAATTATATAAATGTAAAACTGCTGTAACAAGTGCAGGTGCATGGAAAGACGCCAATTGGGAAGAAAGTTATCTTTTCAAGGCTAGTTAAAACAGGAGGTAAAAAATTATGGAATATAAAGATAAAACATTCGAGGAAATCGATAAATATTGTCCTGCTGCTGCTAAAATTAGCCTAGGTAATATTATTGATAAATTATACGATAGTATAATGAATGGCTCTGAATTTGATTGCGGTGTCTTAGATGATAAAGATGTTGAAGCATTAGATAAAATGTGTAGCGGCTCTGATATTACGGACGCCGCTTATATTTTAAATAATATAATCAAAGCCGTAAAAGGTAGTGGTGATGTTGAAGAAATGGAAGAAGACACTATCAAAAAAATTAATAACGGAATTTGTGGAACTTTACAATCTTGCCAATTAGGAAGCAAATTGGAAGAAATGATTGAAAAAGTTAACGGTGGTTCAGTTGAACCAGAAGTTGAAGTTGACGCACCAAGTGCAGAAACACAAATAAACAATATTAATAAGCAAGTTAAAGATATTCAAATGGATATAACGGTGGCTGATAATAAAGTTAAAGGCTATTCTAAATATGCTAGTGGCGTTGTTGGTGCTGGTGGCAATGGAAACTATTTAATGTTAGAGTTCCCTCAAGCCAAAGACGCTGAAAACACAGTTAAATGCTCATATGACGGTGGTCAAGAAACTGAATTAAGTCCAGACGATTATCAATACCTTATTAAATTAAAACAAAAGAAACCTATCAAAGTTGATGTTAGTGGCAAAATTAATAAATCACAAACATTAGATATATCTGACGTTGCAATATTACCAAAGGTTTCAGAAGTTGTTTCAGCAAGAGCACAAAGTGCAGCAACATATAATAAATTCGTAAGAGATTTACAAGAAGATGATTTGGTGTTCTCAGATGATAATAAAGTAACTGGTACAATAAAATATGTAGAAGATTATGAATGCGGTGCTGATACTGAAGGTAACTATATCGCATTACATATTGATAATACAAAATTACCTAAAGGAACTGTGTCATTTGGATTCGCACCAAGCACTTGGGCAAATTTTGATACGAATGATTATAATATTAATGTCAAACTTAATAAAGATAATAGACAAAATATTGGGTTGTCAATTAGAGTTGATGAAAAGATATTATATACTTTAGATTTAACAGGACTTGAATTACAACCTAAATTGTAGAGAGGAGTTTTTTTAAATGAATTTAATACATTTTATAAGTTTTTTTCTTAACCCAACCGTAAGTGCGGGGGGGGGCAGACAAAGCTCTGCTTCACCACTCTTACAGAGAGGAGGGGTGGCTATTTAAGTTAAAGTCACTCTCTCTTATGGGGTGGTATTATGCAGATTAACATAGATTTAGTATACCCTATTGGTGCGTTATACATGAGTGTTAACGCAACAAATCCAA
>CANRPF010000060.1 GCA_947632375.1 uncultured Bacilli bacterium | reverse complement strand
AAACTATCAAGCCTAGGTCTAACTATCATTTTTAATGATTCAAGATTTCTAATAAACTGGTGTGTAAATCCACTTTTATCAGCTAATTGTTGTTGAGTAAGTTTAGCCAATTTACGATACTTTTTAACATTATATCTAGCACGATAATATACATAATCGTCAGAATCTTTGTTAATATCCATTCGCTATCACCTTCTCACGTTATATTATAGGACATTTTACTAAAAAAATATGTCCACAGACTATGGACATTATTCGACAATAATGATATAATTTATAACATGAAGGGAGTGTATGTGAGATATGAAGAAGTTAGGTATACTGTTAGTTGTTACTCTACTTTTTATGACTACTGGTTGTGGCAATACTAAACCAGAAGACAATGGCGTAAGCGATAATAAGGGAGATACAGAGGTTAAAACTAATACTAACAACAAAAAAGGAATAGAGGTTGGAATAGGACAAAATGTTCAATACGACGATAATTACAATATTGCTTTTCAAGAAATGTTATTTACAGAAAAAGTACAACCTACAAACCCAGATAGTTATTACACTTATTATCCAGCAGGAGACGGAAATACTTATTTAGTATTGAAAACTGTAGTAAAAAATTTAGGTACAGATACTTTGTCAGGAAAGAAACTTCCAAAAGGAAAATTAATATACGATAAAAAGTATAATTATGACGCTAGACCAATGACAGAAACAGACGACGGTAGTGAAGTACAACAATATGATTGGTATATGGATATTGAACCATTACAAACTAAAAAGATTTGGTACACAGTAGAAGTTCCTAAAGAAGCTGAAACTAACACAAGTGGTAGTTTAATAATGCAATACCAAATCAATAACAAAACTTATGATGTAAAACTTAGATAAAAAAGACAAAATTAAATTGTCTTTTTTTAGTTTTATAATAAAATTTTTATTGGTTATGTATCATATAATACAAGGAAATGCAAGAAAAACATCAAACTGCGAATTGAAGTTTAAACTATCAAGTCTTGGTCTCACTGTCATTTTTATGTTATAATATAAGATTAAGGTTTTTATGAACAGAAGGCAGGTTTTTATCATAAAAGGTAATAAGGACAGACGCTATTTTGTTTATATGCACGTAAACAAGATAAACGGCAAAAGGTATGTAGGAATAACGGGCAGAAAAAAGCCTGAACAACGCTGGGGTCGTAACGGAAAAGGTTACCAAAACTCCCAGCGTTTTTATAATGCAATAAAAAAATACGGGTGGGACAATTTTGACCACCTCATTTTATATGAAAATTTAACAGAAGAAAAAGCGAAAGAAAAAGAAATTGAATTAATAGCTAAATATAAAGCCAATGACGCAGCACATGGATACAATATAACGGCTGGAGGAGACGATTGTAGTCATATTTGTCTTAGAGGAAAAGATAACCACTCTTATGGAAAGCCAGTTCCTTTAAAGATTAGGAAGAAATTAGTTAAGACCTCAACAGAATATTACAGAACTCACGAGGCTCCTAGAACAAATCAACATTTAAGCGATAAATCTAAAAGAAAGATAGCAGAAACGAGAGCCAAAAATGGTTGTGCTTATCCTGTTCTATGTGTTGAGACTGGAAAGACTTATATCTCTTTGCGTGAAGCGTCTAGGGATACTGGTGTTAACAGAAGTAGTATTGCCAGTTGTTGTAAGGGTAAACGTGAAAGTGCAAAAGGCTATCACTTTGAATATATCAATAAGGACAATAATAATACTCGTACAAATGGACAAAAGAGAAAAGTTATATGTTTAGACACCAATAAAATTTACGATTCTCTTACCGAGGCTGCAAAGGAACTAGGTGTTGATAAAAATAGAATATGGTCTAGTTGTCAAAGTGATATAAAGACAGCCAGGGGCTTAAATTTTAACTATTATGAAGACGAATAATTTAGAAAGGAGAAATGCAAAATGATTAAAGGACAGAAATCCGTTCGTGGAGGCATAGAAGACTTTTTATGTCCATTTGCTAATATGTATATCACACAAGGTTCAATGCAAAAAACAGGAACTCATAGAGGTATATATGCAAATGACGTAAGAGGTGCTCAAAAAGGTGTTAAAGAAGCATACTATGCTCCATGTACAGTAAAATGTGTTAAAACATATCCTGACTATGGACAAGCAATGTGGCAATCTACTGGTAAGGTAAGATTTGCAAATGGTAGAGTTGACTATGCAACATTTATGACAGTACATGACGATACTTTTGACGCTAAAGTTGGTATGGTTGTACCACAAGGTAATCAACTTGGTAATATGGGTACAAAAGGAAAGGCAACAGGAGTACATTGTCATATTGAAGTAAGCCAAAGTGCTGATACAAGTTGGACAAAGAACCAATATGGTATTTATCATTTCAACAATGAATATGACTTAGACGATTGCTACTTTGTAGATAACACAAACATACTTTACGGAATGGGTGGTTCTTGGAAAACTACTGATAAAGTCCCAGTAAATGAAAACCCACAACCAAGTGGTAGTGGCAAAAACTATGTTAATTTACCACCAACAGTAAATAGTTGGGCTTGGTATAACATAGACGCTAGTCCTGTTAAGAAGAACGCACAAGGTACATTAAATCCACAAAAGTTTGGTGGACTAAGTTATTATGTTCACGAATATCGTGACAATGGTACAACAGCAGTTATAAAAGGTGCTAGTGGCAATATGATAAAAATTTATATAAAGGATACACCTGCTGAAATAACTATTGATAGTTATAAGTATGGTTTAGTGAACTAGGTTCCACAAAAGCGTCACCTAGTTCATGGTGTCTGTCGACACGTCAATTCACAGGTGTTTAACGACACAAATATGCAAGAGGTGGTAAAGCCCACCTCCCCAAAAAATCAAACGAAGAAAAGGAAAGTGAGGATTTTTTATATGATAACAATAGTTGCAAACGGGGGGGGGCGTAACACGCTTCGCTTGTAATAAAAAACATAACACTACTGGAGGTGTTATGCTATGCAAATAAATCCAGATATAATTGTAGAGGACAAAACATTGAAACAGATTAAAGACGAAGCATTTAAGGCAGATGTATATTCTACTGACGAGGTAAAGACTGACAAAGTATGGACTGACGGTAGCCCTATTTATAGGACAACTATCGTATCAAAACAGGTTAATGGAGATAGTTGTAAAGATGTTACATTAAGCAGTGTTGGTGTAAATGACATTAAGCAAGTAGTTGATTTATATGGTACAGCATACCAAACAAGTAACAATATGACAGTACCTGTTCCGTATATATGGGGAGGTAGTAAAGCCAATATCACTCAATGGATTTCTATATATGTGATTAATAGAAGCAAAGTTCCAACTTTGGCAATAGAAAACCACCAAGGTACAGTGCTTGATTTTAATGTTACTTTAGAATATACAAAAGCAACAGAATAAAAAAAGTAATAAAGGAGGAACAAACAAATGAAAAGAATTAAAAGCAAAAAGAAGACTAACGCCATAGAAGAGAACATCACAGATGTCCAAGCAAAAGAGACTGACGTCAAAGAAGAGAACATCACAGAAGAAATTAAGCAAGAAGATGTTCAGACAGAAATAGTTGACGTGGTGGATAAGGATAAAGTGGACACTCTTGAAAATGTAGAGAAAACGTCTGCTTTAGCCGACGAGAACGAGCAAAGTAAAAAAAGCAAAGGTATAGTGGACACTCAAACTTGCGAGGGCGAGTCTGTGCAAACCGACGGTGAGGATAAAGTGGACACTCAAGTTGAACTTGAAAAAACGTCTCCAATTCGCAAAGGCTCTGTAGTAGAGATTAATGGGAGACTATATGGTAGCAGCCGTGGCGAGTGTCCACAAGACTACATTGAAGGAGAAAAATTAAAAGTAATTGAAATAGATAAAGAAAATAAATATTGTTATAAAACAGAAAAAGGTTGGGCTTCACAAGAAGCTGTTAAAAAATAAAAGAATAAAGAAAAGGGGGCTTATTATATTAATGATGAGTCCCTTATTTTTTCAGTTTTGATTTTTAATAAAGGAGGAAAATTAAATGAAGAACGAACAAATTTTAACCCCACGTTCTGCACGTAGGGGGGGGGTACAAACCACTTAACTCTTATAAGAAAGGGGGATATGGCTATTTAGGTCGTTATCCCCTTGGTGTAGGAGGTGTGATTTATGAATATTAATTCTGATTTAGTTGTTAAAAACAAGACTTTAGAAGAAATTGAAAATGTCGTAACCGATTTAGAAACAGACGAATATTCAACTAACGAGACAAAAACCAATAAAGTGTGGATTAATGGAAAGCCAATTTATAGAAGAGTATTTGCTGGTACTATGCAGTCTAATCAAAGCCAAATAGAACTTGGTATAACCACTAACTTGAATATTGAAACGGTTGTCAATATGTACGCTTTTGCTCTTAGTAATGATAAGAGTGGAAATCCTTTTTATTATTGGACAACAGACGATATGTTTAGATGTCGAATTGCAACTGGTGGAAATATTTATCTTATGAGTGGTACAAAACCATTAAAACCATTTGCTTATAATTTGGTAATAGAATACACTAAAACAGTGTAGTAAGGTTCATAAATCACAAGACTTAATAGCGAATGCTATGAATATAAATTCAGATTTAATAGTAAAAACAAAGAATCTAGGACAGATAGAAGACGAAGCGTTTAAAGAAGAAATAGATACTTACTCAACTAATGAAGTTAAAACAAATAAAGTGTGGGTAGACGGAAAACCTATTTACAGAAAAGTTCTTAATACAGGAACGTTGCCAAATCATAATTTAAAATACGTAAATCATAATATAACAAATCTAGGCGTCGTAATAGATTTATATGGTTGGGCATTTAGACCACAAGATAATTCTTACTATCCACTACCATATACTACTGAAAATTTGCTTGGGGAGTGTATTAGAATATTAATTACTGGAGACCATGTGACTATAGCGACTGGAATGGATAGAAGTAATTTAACAACATCTTATGTGGTAATAGAATATACAAAAGCAAATTAATTCAACTGGAGAAAATTCACTTGCTTTTTTAATTTGATAGTGATACATTTATATTAAGATAGGATAAGAGGTGACTAGACTATGAAGAAGATAAATTTTGATGTTAATGCAACAGAGAAACCAACTAAGAAAACATTACAAGTATTAAAAAAGATATATAAAAAAGGATATTATAATCCCAGCTCTACATATTCTGGTGGCAGAGAAACAAAAGAATTAATAGAACAAGCAAGAGAAGAAGTCTCTGTCGCCTTGAATTGTTATCCAGACGAAATATTTTTTACAAGTGGGGCAAGTGAGTCAAATTCATGGATACAATTACAATATTTATTAGATATTGACAATAGGTCACACCACTCTTTAGTTAGAGATAATATATCTTCTAAAATTACAAGAAGATTTAAAGCTATACCACTTGTTGTTAGTGAAACAGGGCAATTATTAAGTAGAGAATATAATCTTTATGAAAAAGACAAGACGCAACCTTTATTTGTAGATTTAACACAAGCCATTGGTAGAGTTAAGATAGACTTAAAGGAAATGGAAAACATAGCCTTCGCCTCTGCAAGTGGACATAAATTTGGTTCTATATTAGGTTGTGGTATTTTATATGTTAGACGAGAATATCAAAATAATTTATTACCTTTAATTAATGGTACACAAGAAAGAGGACTTAGAGGTGGTACAGAAAACGTACCAGCAATAATTTGTTTTGGTAAGGCTATATTAGAAGCAACAAATAATATGGAAGAAAATAACAAAAAAGCCGATAAAGTATTGAACTGTCTTTATAATGAATTGTCTGATTATTGTTTTTATTACAAACCAGATGTTGTTATAAATATGGGAGATATAAATGTTATAAATATTACTTTTAGTGAACTATCAGCTGCTTCTGCTGTTGAACTTTTTAGTAATTATGGTATTTATATTTCTGCTGGTAGTGCGTGTAATTCAGTTAGTGAAGAACCTTCGGAAGCGTATTTAGAAAGTGGTTATACACGAGAAGAAGCCCTTAGGACTATACGAATATCAGTTGATAGTAACAACACAATACGAGAAGCGAAGAAATTTTTTAAAGTTTTCAAAAATATAGTTGACAATTATGACTTTTAGTGGTAATTTGTTATCAGGATAGAGGGAAAGGATAAGTCTATCTAAAAGAAAAATAAATAAAATCAAAGGTGGTAAAAATGGATAAAGAAACACAAAAGTCTTTTAAATATTTTGAAAATTTTGACGAGGGTCAGAATGTTACTATAACTCGTGACTTTTTTCTTGAATTTAACAATATTCGTTCATATGTTGAAGAGCTAGAGAAAAAGGTTAAAGAATTAGAAGAAAAGAACGAAAGATTAAAGGATAGTGTGAGACTTATACTTGACAACTTTGATTTTTATTGATAATGTGTTATTAAGATAGAGAAAGGCGTAACTCTGTCTTGATATAAATAAAAGTACGCTCGTAAATGACAAGCAGATGTGCGACATAAGCGTACAGAGACAAAGGAGGAAAGAGAATGGGAAAATTTGAAGCAAGAAAAGCCCAAAAAAGACAGTTAGCTGTCAAGGTTTTATGTGCTGGTTCTTCTGGAAGTGGAAAGACCTTAACTGCACTAAGACTAGCAAAAGGTATTGTCAGTAAAGAAGGTGGACAAATCTTTATGATTAATACCGAGGGTGACCGTGGAGAAATGTATGGTAAAGGCAGCAAATGGAATATGGATTATGAAATAATTGATTTACCAGACCCTCGTTCACCAGAAAACTATATTGAAGCAATTCAATATTGTATCGACCAAGGAGCTTCGGTTATTATTATTGATAGTTTATCTCATGAGTGGAACTATCTAAATGAAGTTGTTAATAATATGCCTGGTAACAGCTTTAATAACTGGGGAAAGGTTAAACCTAGACACCGTAAGTTAGTTGACTTTATCGTTGAGGCAAAAACACATATTATTGCTACTGGTAGAGGTAAAGACGAATATGTAATGGAAGTAAATGATAAAGGAAAACAAGCACCAAAGAAAGTCGGTATTGGTATTCAACAAGAGAAAGACACAGAATACGAATATATGGTTACATTCAATATCATGCAAGATACTAATGTTGCAACAGTAATGAAAGACAATACTGGTATTTTTGAAGGCAGATATGAAGTATTAACCGAGAAAGACGGTGAGGCTCTTTATAATTGGGCTAACTCTGGAGACGCTCCTGTAGAAACAAAAAAAGTGAATACAGCTGATTTGTCAGTCCTAAGAGAAGAAATTATTGGTCTTGCAAAAGAACTTGGTGGTAGTAAAAATAATGACGTTAAGAATATTTGTGAAACAACAATAGGAACATTAAATCCTAACAAATCTGACGACGTTGTTAAATTAACTACACTAAGAGACGAATTAAAAGTATTGAAGGGAGGACAAAAATAATGAGAAGATATTACAGAGTATGGAAAGTGGAATTTGACGGAGAACACAAAGCCATAGTAGAATTATCAAGAAGTCGTAAGGCAAGAGAAAATAATACTTATGACGAAAACCTAATAAGAATTGGTGGATTTAAGGGTGGTTATATTACTGCATTTAGAGACTCTTATGTCAACTTTATAGGTAAGGCTGTAGAACAACTAAAGAAATACGGGATTAAAGAAGGAGACACAATTGTTGCTGATATAGATATTAGTAACGAACCTTACGTTAAAGACGGGGCAATTGCTTACAGAAAAGGATTTACTCATACTGTAAGAGAATTTGAGTTACCTGGAAGTAGTAACGAACCAGGTCAACCAGCACAAACACCAAAGAATATTGATAGAGCACCAATAGTTAACGACAGCACAACAGACGAAGACGATTTACCATTCTAATAGAAGGAGGGCTACACTATGCTTATACCAGAAGAAAAAATTAGTGAGGCTAAACAAATTTATAACGGTCAAGCAATGAAAGATATTGTTGAATATCTTGGCGTAGCTGAATGGAACGAACAGTCTAAAAAGGGTTTATGTCCTTTTCATGCAGACGTAAACCCCTCTTTCATTTGGAATGAGAAGAATAATTCATTTCATTGTTTTGCAAAAGAAACAAAGGTTATGACTAAAAATGGCAATATACCTATAATAGATTTAGTAGATAAAAAAACTACAATTATTAATGGTATTGACGAGTGGGAAGAAGTTGTATTTAGAAATTGTGGAAAACAAAAACTAATGAAATTAATATTAATTCGTAGTGATTTAAAAAAGACCACAACAATATATGCAACACCAGAACATGAATGGTTAATTGAAGGATATAAAGAAAAAATTCAAACACAAGATTTACAAAAAGATTATAAACTTCAAGGAACAATGCCATTACATTGGAAAGTTGTGAACGTAGAAGAAACTGATAGATACGAAGACGTTTATTGTTGTGAAACATCAACTCATTCGTTTTATATAGAAGACCGTATCTTAACAGGAAATTGTTTTGGGTGTAATAAAAACTACGACATAATTAATTTGTATTTAGACGAGGGTATGACTTATTTAGAAGCAGTAGCAAAACTATTTGAGGATACTAATATAGAATACAATTTTAGTATGAGAGGTGTACACTCAAAATCTTCTTATAAATATCCTTTACACGAAGATAAAGAACTTAGTGCAGAAACATTAGTTTATTGGGGTAAAAGAAAAATTAGCAAGAAAACACTAGATTACTTAGATGTCAAAGAAGACAATAAAGGTAATACAGTATTTCATTTTTATGACGAAAATGATGTATTGCTATCAGTTAAATATAAACCTTCTAGGAAAATTAATGCTAATGAACCAAAATGTTGGTTCCAGAAAGATTATAGTAATACCCCTATCTTATTCAATATGAACAGAGTAGACCCTTCTAAACCTTTAGTTATAACAGAAGGCGAACCAGACTGTA
>CANRPF010000059.1 GCA_947632375.1 uncultured Bacilli bacterium | reverse complement strand
CCCGACTGGACCAACCGGGGCAACAGGTTTAGCTGGAATTCAGGGACCGACTGGACCAACCGGGGCAACAGGTTTAGCTGGAATTCAGGGTCCAACAGGACCAACAGGTTTAGCTGGAATTCAAGGACCGACAGGACCCACAGGAGCAACTCGCCGATTTTTTTAATCAACATAAAATTACAAGTTCCACTGAATTATTATAATTCTACTATTCATATCTTCATTATATTTGCCGATAATAATCTTATTTATGAAAAACGATACTGAATTAGGTGTTAATACGCTAATTTTTTTATATTTTTTAAATATGTTAGTACTTTTTAAAAATTGCTTTCTTTTATTAATTAAAGAAAGTTCTTTTTTTATTTCTGCCTGCCTTTTTTCTAATTTAGAAATATCATCATTATATCTTGAAGTTAATATAAAAAAGTTTTTATCTGAAATTAACCCATTTAATCTGTCTTCATATAATTGTTGAAAATATTTATTTTTATTTTCTATATTTATAAAGTTTTGTTCAAATTCCTTATTTAAATTATTATATTGTTCTTTAAAAAGATTATTCTCTATTTTACTATCTTTAATCTTATCAAGTAACATTTCATCATAAAACTTCTCAAACAATATATTAATTTTATTTATAATAAATTTATGTAAATCATCTTCTCTTATATATTTTTTATTATCACAATTAGCCCATTTTGTATTCTTATCTTTACAACAAAGATATGAATATTCGTTATTTATTTTTCGTCCTGTTTTTGAAAAAATATTATTACAACAATTACAATATATTTTATTAGATAAAGGATGTATTTTACCATCAAAACAACTTCTAGTTTTATTTTTTAACTTATCTTGAACTAAATAAAATATATTTTTATCTATAATAGCTTCATGTGTATTATTTTTTCTTATCTGATTATCTATACTATTTTTTATAATTGTATGATTTTTGTAGCTGACTGTAGTAGTTTTAAATTGAACCAAATTTCCAATATATACCTCATCTTTAAGAATACTTTTTATAGTTTGACTAGACCATAACATCTTTTTTCTAATATTAACTATTTCTTTTAAATCAATATTATTGCTAATATTAAAATAAAATTTATCATGATTTTTATTTTCTTTTAAAGTAACTTCAAATTGATAATTAATTACTTTATTAAATTGATTTATATATATTTTTATATAAGTAATATTTTCTGGTAATATATCATTTTCTTTATAAAGTTTGTAAGTATTATCATCAATATTTTCACTAGTACTATAATATATTAATAAATTATTTGAATAATTTTTAATTTGTATCTTTAAATTTTTAGAAAACTTTTTATCATTTGTAGCAATATAATTAAATAGTTTTACATTAGTTAAATTTTTATTATTAAATAAACAAACATCAATTATATAAGTTCCTGATTTTTCAATATAATCATAATTCAAATAATTTTTTAATAATGGAGTTTGTAATTTAGAACCATTTATTTTTTTATATTCTATAGGACATAATATATTTTGATTATTTAAATCAGTCGCTATTTTATCTAATCCAAAGCCTAATATATAATTATTAAATATTTTTTTTACTGTCTCTTTAGCAACTGAATCTGGTATTAAATGATTTTTATCTTCTGGATCTTTTATATATCCATATTTAGTAAAACTTCCTGTAAATTGACCTTTTTCCCTTTTAGCTTTTAAAGTATCTCTAATATTTAGTGAAGTATCTTCTAAATACCACTCGTCAGTTAACCCTAAAATTTGACTAGTTTTTTTAGTTTCTTTTTTAGAGTTATCAATTTTATCAACAGCAGTAATAAATCTAACATTCCATTCATGAAACAAATTATGAACATATTTTTCTATTAATTCTGAATCTCTTGCAAACCTTGCTTGAGTTTTACAAATAACAATATCAACATTACCTTTTTTACATTCATTAATCATTTTATTAAAATTTGGTCTTGTTGCATCACTTCCTGACCAATCTTCATCACTATAAATTCCAATTATATTAAATCCTTCACGTATAGCATAATTTTTTAATAATAACTCCTGATTTTTAATACTTTCAGATAATTCTTCTTTACTTAGTTTATTTTTATCTTCATCTGATAATCTTAAATATAAAGCCGCTCTATTATTCATTTAAATTATCTCCAATTTTTTCTTGATTTAATATATAATCAAATAATTTTTTATTAAAAATTTCTTTTAAATTAGCATTATCAACATTAGTTAAAAATTCTTCTTTATAAATATATTTAACTTTTTCTTTTATCAAAATAACCTCTCCTATTTAGTTTTACTATAAAATATGCACAATAAAAAAAATAATGTAAAGTAAATTTATTAAATTCCAATTTTAAAGTACTTTTTATGCTATACTATAAAATATAGGGAGGTAACTAATATGGAATTAGATTATGAAAATTTAAAAGAAGTAGTAGGTGGTGCAGATCCAAAAGCTGCCGAAAAAAAAGCTTCAGAAAATGAAAGTTTATATAGAAGAGAACAAATAGAAGAATTAAAACGTCAAAGAGAAGAAATATTAAAACAAGAAAAATCTAAAGAAGATGACGCACCAAAATTACAATAAAGATTATTGTAGATTTAAACAATCGAAGAACAGGAGCTACGGGTGCAACGGGAGCTACAGGTGCTCAAGGTGAAGTTGGACCGACCGGTGCACAAGGCGAAATAGGGCCAACGGGACCTGCTATTACATTAGCAATTGGTTCTGTTACTACAGGTGCTCCAGATTCAGATGCTGCTGCAGAAATTGTTCAAACAGGAGAAAATGCATATCAATTAAATTTAACAATTCCGCAAGGACCGACTGGACCACAAGGCGAGAGTGCTTAATTTAGGAGTAGAAATTCTACTTCTTTTTTATAATACATAAATTTTTATAGGAGGTATTATGAATAAATATAAAATTTGTGTTTATGCAATCGCAAAAAATGAAGAGAAGTTTGTAAAACGTTGGATGCAAAGTATGAAAGAGGCTGATGAAGTCTATGTATTAGATACAGGTTCAGAAGATAATACAGTAAAATTACTAAAAAAATATGGTGCAATAGTAAAAGAAGAAATAATAAATCCTTGGAGATTTGACGTAGCTCGAAATAAATCATTAGAAATGGTACCCGAAGATGCAGATATTTGCGTTTGTACAGATTTAGATGAAGTATTATTGCCAGGATGGAGAAAAATCTTAGAAGATAATTATATAAAAAATGGTAGAGTAAGTTATACTTATAATTGGCATATTAGAGAAGATGGTAAAGCTGATGTTACATTTTTATTAAATAATATACATCCAAGAGAAGGGTATTATTGGACACATCCTGTTCATGAAGTATTAGTTAGTAATAATAAAAATAAAACTCAAATACTAAAAGATATAATTTTAAATCATTATCCTGATAATACTAAATCTAGAAAAGAATATTTAAAGTTATTAGAACTTTCTGTCAAAGAAGATCCAAATGATGATAGAAATATGCATTATTTAGGTAGAGAATATATGTACTATAAAAAGTGGGATAAATGTATTAATACTTTAAAAAAGCATCTATCTTTAGAAAAAGCAACATGGAAACCTGAAAGAGCTGCATCTATGAGATATATTGCAAGAAGCTATCAAAATTTAGGTGCTATAAATGAAGCTATATATTGGTATAAACTTGCAGAAGAAGAAGCTCCAAATTATAGAGATGCTTATGTTGAATTAGGACTTTTATATTATAATGACAAAAAATGGTACGATTCAATTAATCATTTATTACATGCATTGACAATAAAAAATAAAGATTTAGTTTATATAAATGAAGTTTTTAGTTGGGATGAGACAATATATGATCTTCTAAGTTTAAATTATTTTGAATTATCCCTTTACGATTTATCGTTATATCACATTGAAAAAGCTCTTGAAATAAATCCAAATAATGAGCGAATTTTAAAAAATAAATCAATAATAGAAAAATATAAAAAAGAAAGTCTTAAATAATAAAGAATTTTTTATGATAACACATGTTATCATTTTTTATCGCCTTGTTTCTTGGGAATTTATATGATATTATTTAGCTAGGTGATTGCTATGAATAATCTAGTTTTAGCTTATTTAGGTGATGCAGTTTATGAACTATATATTAGAAAATATTTAATTAACAAAAACATAAGCAATGTAAACGACTTACAAAAAGAAAGTTTAAAATATGTAACTGCTGTAAATCAAAGAAAACATTTAGAAAGATTAATAAATGAAAATATGTTAACAAATGAAGAACTAGAAATTGTAAAAAGAGGAAGAAATATGAAAAATCATTCTAAACGAAATACAAATATAATTACATATAAATGGGCAACAGGATTAGAATGCTTAATAGGTTTTTTAGAACAAAATAAACAAACTGAAAGAATAGAACAAATAATGTCATATATAGTAGGTGAATAAATGAAAGTATCAGGTAAGAATGTTTTTAATGAAATTGATTTAAAAAAAATAAGAAAAATTTATTTAAGTGAAAATTTTAAAGATGAAAAAATATTAGAAATAATTAATAAAAATAATTTGAAATATATAAGATGTAATAATCATATGATGGATTCTATACAAAAAAATAATCAAGGCATTATAATAGATATGGATGACTACGATTATAAAGATATATCTATTATAGATGATGATTTTGTTTTAATTTTAGATCATTTAGAAGATCCACATAATTTTGGTGCGATAATTAGAACAGCAGAAAGTATTGGTATAAAAAATATAATAATTCCAAAAGATAGAAGTGTTAACGTAAATGAAACAGTAATGAAGACAAGTGCAGGAACATTAAATTATGTTAATATAATAAGAGTTACTAATTTATCTAATGCTATAAATAAATTGAAAGAAATGGGCTTTTTTGTATATGGTGCTGAGGCAGATGGAATAAACTATAAAAATGTAAATTATTCTGAAAAAAGATGTTTAGTTATTGGAAGTGAAGGAAATGGTATAAGTAATTTAGTAAGAAAAAATTGTGATGAAATAATTAGTCTTCCAATGAGAGGCCATATTAATAGTTTAAATGCTAGTGTAGCGGCTGCAATATTAATTTATGAAATGGGGAATTAAATGGAGTATCCGGATAGTGAACTTACTTATTATTTAAGAGAAAATAGTGAAGAGGCTCAAGATATTTTATATCAAAAATACAAATATATTATTGAAGTATTATTAAATAAATATAAACGAGTATTTTATGCTTTAAATATAGATTATGATGAAGTAAGACAAGAAGCAAATTTAGCTTTTACAAATGCAATATATAGTTTTCAAGATGATAAAGATGCTGCATTATCTACATTTATATCTTTATGCGTAGAAAGAAAAATAAAAAACGTTATAAAAAAATATGAAACTAATAAAACTAAAGCTTTTAGTGATTCATTATCATTAGATAATACCTCATATGATGTACCTTTAGAAAATATAATAGGTGATAATAAATATGAACCACTTAGAAATTTAGAAACAAAAGATACGTTAGAATATATAAATAATAAAGTTAAAGAAATATTATCTATTAATGAATTAGAAGTATACAATTTAATGATTGATGGATTTAGCTATATTGAAATTGCAAATAAGCTAAATAGAACGCCTAAACAAATAGATAATACTATACAAAGAATAAGAACAAAATTAAAAAGTATTAGCTAGATTGTTATAAAAAATATATTGACACATAAAATATAAAATGATATATTATTATCGCATTTAGATTGAGTTCTATTATTTATATAGAACTTATATTTAAAACAAAATTGATACACCAGGATATGTGTACGTAGAAAGGAAGAATAATATGCCTACATTTAATCAATTAGTTAGAAAAAATAGAACTAAAAAGAAAAAGTCAAAAAAGAGCCCTGTATTAAATATTGGTTTTAATAGTAAAGATAGAGTTGCAACAGCAACTGACCATCCTCAAATGAGAGGAGTCTGTACTCGTGTTGGAACTAAATCTCCAAAAAAACCAAACTCAGCTTTGAGAAAATATGCTCGTGTAAGATTATCAAATGGAAAAGAAGTTGATACTTATATTCCAGGTGAAGGACATAATTTACAAGAACATAGTGTAGTTTTAATACGTGGTGGTCGTGTTAAAGACTTAATCGGTGTTCGTTATCATGTAATTCGTGGTGCTTTGGATACTCAAGGTGTTAATGAAAGAAAACAAGGTAGAAGTAAATACGGAACAAAAAAACCAAAAAAATAAAATAAAGGAGGATTAATATGCGTAAAAGACGTGCTGAAAAGCGTGATATATTACCAGATGCTATATATGAATCTAAAATCGTAACAAAATTAATTAACGCAGTTATGAAAGACGGAAAAAAAGGTAAAGCAGAAAAGATTATATATGAAGCATTTGATATAGTAAAAGAAAAAACAGGAAAGAATCCTGTTGAGGTATTTGATGCTGCTATGGAAAATATAATGCCACTTTTAGAAGTAAAATCTCGTCGTGTAGGTGGCTCTAATTATCAAGTACCTATTGAAGTTAAGGCTGACAGAAGGCAAACTTTAGGTTTGCGTTGGCTAGTTCAATATTCAAAAAGTAGAAGTGGACGAGGAATGGCTAATAAATTAGCTAGCGAAATCATTGATGCTGCTAATGGCGTTGGTGGAGCTGTAAAAAAACGTGAAGATACTCACAAGATGGCAGAGGCAAATAAAGCATTTGCTCATTATAGATGGTAGGAGAACTTATGGCAAGAGATGTTTCAATTGATAAATTAAGAAATATTGGTATCATGGCTCACATTGATGCCGGTAAAACAACATTTACAGAACGTGTTTTATTCCATACAGGAATAACTCATAAAATTGGAGAAACTCATGATGGTGAGTCTCAAATGGACTGGATGGATCAAGAAAAAGAAAGAGGTATCACTATTACAAGTGCAGCAACAACTGCTCATTGGAAAGGATACAGACTTAATATAATTGATACTCCAGGACACGTAGACTTCACTGTCGAAGTTCAAAGATCATTAAGAGTATTAGATGGTGCAATTTGTTTACTTGATGCAAATGCAGGAGTAGAACCACAATCTGAAACTGTTTGGCGTCAAGCTACTGAATATAAAGTACCACGTATGATTTTTGCAAATAAAATGGATAAAATTGGTGCTGATTTTGAATTCACATTAAAATCAATAGGACAAAGATTAGGCGTAAATTATAAACCTATTCAATGGCCTATAGGAGCAGAAAGCGATTTTAATGGAATTATCGATTTAGTAACAATGAAAGCGTATCATTTTGATGGAAAAGAACATGAAGATTACGAAGAAATAGAAATTCCAGAAAATTTAAAATCTGTTGCAGAAGAAAAAAGAATAGAACTTATTGAAGCTGCTGCAGAATTTGATGATGCTTTAATGGAAAAATATTTAGATGGAAAAGAAGTTACTGTAGAAGAAATAAAAAGTGCTATACGTAAAGGTGTTTTAGCGGCTGAATTCTTCCCTGTAATGTGCGGTAGTGCATTATCTAATATGGGAATAAAATTAGCACTAGATGCTGTAATCGATTATATGCCAGCTCCTACAGATATAGAAGCAATAGAATGTTTTGATCCAAAGACAGGAGAAGACGTATTCCGTCATCCAAGTGATAATGAGCCATTTACTGCACTAGCATTTAAAATAATGGCAGATCCTTTTGTTGGTAGATTAGCATTTTTCAGAGTATATTCAGGACATTTATCAAGTGGTTCTTATATTATGAATAGTACAAAAGGAGAAAAAGAAAGAATAGGTCGTATTCTTCAAATGCACGCTAATAACCGTAAAGAAATAACTGATGTTTATTGCGGAGAAATTGCAGCTGCAGTAGGACTAAAAAATACAACTACAGCAGATACATTATGTGATGAAAAGAATGCAGTAATAATGAAAGGAATGGAATTCCCACTTCCTGTTATCGATGAAGCTATTGAACCAAAATCAAAAGCTGACCAAGAAAAATTAGGAGTTGCATTACAAAAATTAGCAGAAGAAGACCCAACATTTAGATATAAAACTGATCCAGAAACAGGACAAACTATTATTAGTGGTATGGGAGAGTTACATTTAGACGTATTAGTTGAACGTATGAAAAGAGAATTTAACGTTGAAGCAAATATTGGTCGTCCACAAGTAGCTTACCGTGAAACAATCACTCAAACTGCTGAATGTGAAGGAAAGTATATAAAACAATCAGGTGGACGTGGACAATACGGACACGTATGGGTTAGATTTGAACCAAATCCTGGAAAAGGTTATGAATTCGTTGATGCAATTGTTGGTGGAGTAGTTCCTCGTGAATATATTCCTGTAACTGATAAAGGATTACAAGAAGCAATGGCAGGTGGAATTCTAGCAGGATATCCTGTAGTTGATGTTAAAGCTACACTATTTGATGGATCTTATCATGATGTAGACTCATCAGAAATGGCATTCAAAATCGCCGCTAGTATGGCTTTAAAAGAAGCTAAAAATAAATGTAAAGCTATATTACTTGAACCAATTATGAAAGTTGACGTTACTGTTCCAGATGAATATATGGGAAATGTAATGGGAGATTTAACAAGTCGTAGAGGTCGTCCTATGGGACAAGAATCTCGTGGAAATGCTTTACAAATAACTGCAATGGTACCACTTTCAGAAATGTTTGGATATGCTACAACATTACGTAGTAATACTCAAGGTAGAGGAAACTTTGTTATGACATTAGACCATTATGAAGAAGTACCTAAGTCAATTTCTGAAGAAATCATCAAAAAAAGTGGTAATAATTAAACTAAAATTATAGGCAACAAAATTGCCTTAAAATAATGAATTATAATTTTAAAAAAAAGATTAAACAATTTAGCCAAAATTCTTAAAAATACTTGAATATTATTTAAGAATTAGATAGAATATTAATATAAAAGAAAAGAAAGGAAAAATATTATGGCAAGAGAAAAATTTGATAGAAGTAAGCCACATGTTAATATTGGAACAATTGGTCACGTTGACCATGGAAAAACAACATTAACTGCTGCTATTTCAAAATTATTTAGTAAAAACTTTATGGATTATAGTGCTATCGATAGCGCTCCAGAAGAAAGAGAAAGAGGTATTACAATCAATACAGCTCATATCGAATATGAGACTGAAAAGAGACATTATGCTCACGTAGATTGTCCAGGACATGCTGACTATGTAAAGAACATGATTACAGGA
>CANRPF010000058.1 GCA_947632375.1 uncultured Bacilli bacterium | reverse complement strand
TACCAGTTAATCTATCACCTTGTAAATTTATTCCTGTTTGAATATCTTTTACAGTCTTATTTGTACCATTAACAGATGTTCCCTCGCTTGGTATATTTACTTCAACATCGTTTAATCTACTTTTTTTTTTATTCCAGCGAATGGGAAACGTGTTGCAGTTTCATTTAATGCATTAACTGGGTTAGGTATATTCCAACCCATTCTAAATGTAACACGTAATGCCACCATATCTTCTTGTGCTAGGTTGTAAACAATTTCATCAGTACTAGGGTCTTGAATAATTGCTTGGTCAAGTACCTTAAATGTAACATCTTGACGTATTGCATATATTAATTGATTAAAGTCTCCAAGTACTAACTCTTGTTTTTCTTTGTCCCATGTTCCATTATCTAGATATGATTTTTCTAAAGCATCAATTTCAGTATTTTGAATAGGTTGTCCAGTTGTATCTAATAGCATTCTAAATTTACCTTTAAGACCAACTCCTCCTAAAACTCCGTTTACTTCATATCCGCTCTCTTCAACCTTAACCATAGCATCATTAACATCGCTATAGAAATTAGTTCCTTCTTCAACATTTGCTGTTGCTGTTTCAACTTGTTTTAATAAACCTTCTGGCCAACTTGTTGGCTTCTCATCACCATTGATAACTGCGTCATCAATTTTCTTTGCTATTGCTTCTATTAATCTTGGTCTAACTTGAGCCCAAATATCAATTGAAGCATCATTTAAAAGATTTTCTTTAATTGGAACGATAACTGCAATTTCTTCAGCATTAATAAATTTATCCTTCCAAGCCATTTTTGTAACATTTTTACGACCGTTCTTAGTACTTTCATCTACGAAATAAGCAATTGGTAAACTATCTAAGATACGTAATTTTGTCTTATCACTTGTCATATTTGGTAATCTTCTACCCATTGATAAAACTTTACTTTCTCTTACAACACCTTCGAATATTTCGTTCGCAACTTGAGTGTCGATAAGAGTATCAACATCAGTTCTTGCAATTCCATTAACTGCCATTTTAAAAACATCTCCTTTTCTAAATATAATTATTATTTACCACGTAAAATATTATTCATAATATCATTTGTGGTATTTTGGACTGGTTCTCCAGTTCCTACGCTTGGTGATGATTGAACCTTTTTAACAACAGTTTCCCCAAAATACTGTGGGTTATCTTTTTTATAATTTTCAAGCACTGTATCAAAATCGTTGTTATCATCAACCTTAGCCATAACTTCGCTCATAACAAATTTACTAAATTCTTTTTTGACTTCACTTCCACCCATTTTAATCTCGGCTTTTAAAGTTTTATTTTCATTTGTTATTGATTGTAAATTTTCTAAAGATTTATCTTTCTCTTCCATTGATAAAGTAAGATTTTTATTATCAGTTTTCAAGTTTTTATTTTCTCTTTTTAAATCAACAATCTTTGCCTCTAAATCTGATATTTTATCATCTTTACTTTTATCAATTTCAATTTGTGACCCCATTTTCCCCATTATTTTATCAATGGTTTCTGGGTCTAACTCTAAACCTTTTAAAAATTCACGCATAATAATATCTCCTCCTATCGTTATTTAATTTCGACGTCACGACCGCCGTGTGAATTGATATATGGTCTTTCAACCTTAAGGTAATTATACCGTAATATCAGAGAAATGTCAAAAGGTAGTCATTTTTTTGTCAAAATAAAAATGCACTAAATTTTCAAAAAACAGTGCATTTTAATATTTAATTTTTGTATTTTGCACTATAAAAGTGCATTTTTGCATTTTTTGTGCAAATTTTTAAGTTTAATTGCTTATTTTTATCAAATAACTAGCCATGCATATTCTACTTGCCTATTTCTACAATCCCATGTATCGTAAATAACACCATACTTGGAGCATGTAATATGCCCTTTAGTTGTTATCAATAAAATATTATCTTTATAACGACTTGATAATTCTCCTATATTTTCATCGTACGTAACAATAGGTTTGTATCTTCTGTCAAGATAATTAATAATAAACTCGGAGTTATCTATCATAGTGCCACGTTCTTGAGCTAGGTCGCTCAAATTTTCATAAACACTATCCCATGATTTACCAGTAGCGCATGATATTGCCCTTATAGTACAATCTTCATCTAACTTGCCAACAGCATTAGCATTATAATATTCATACATTTTATAGTTCGCCCATTTTTCTTATATGTTTTCTGATTATTTCCTTTTCTTCTGGCTCGGCTTCTTGGAAAATCATCGTAACACATTCAGTAATAGACATCATCATATCCTCTAACCCTTTTGTGCTATCTTCTTTAGCACCATAGTTTCCACTTCTATTATATTCTTCTCTTCCGTCGTGATAATCTTGAAATGCTCCGTACATTTCGTCAATCATTTCTTCGCCACGATAACGTCCACGTCCAGAGCCAGCAACTCCACGACGCCCATAAGAGCCACCTTCGGTATATCTTCCACGACTATCTCTACTTCTACGTCCATAAGTTTCATACCCTTCTCCATAATTTCCACGTCCATAATATCTCATAATATCGTCCTCCTTTATTTTCATATATTTTTCGTGCTCAATATCTTTGTGGATATCTACCAATTTACCTAGATTATCTAAATTACTTGGCGTTAATCCACTATCTGTTATTTCTTTAATAGATTTTTCAACTTGTTTTATAACTTCATCTTGCATTTTTTCACTATCTTCCATAATTATCCCCCTTTCTTTTTGAGGTTATCTTCCAATAAACTAATTATTTTATCATATTGTTTATCTTGATTGTTTAAATGATCTTGTAAATCATTTATCTGTTTATTATTCAACTCTATGTTTTGTAAGCCGACAGCAAATGATAGAACATTTACTAAATCAATGATAAAATCATCATACTTATTTTTATCCATTTAACTTAGTGATGCTAAAATTAGCATTTGCAATTATTGGAATTTGAGTTGTTATTGGAGTAGTAGGTGTACTTGGAGTTGATACAGTTGGAACTGATTGAACGGTTATATTTGCATTTCCATTACAACATACACGTATTTTTTTATTTATTCCTAGATTTACATAATCATCGGCTGCTCCTAAAGTCTCTACCATTAACGTCCCTGGTATCATTTCACCATTATTGAATAAAGCAAAAGCCACGTTTCCAACGGTAGCACTTGAAACAGAAGCGTTAAAATCTATTTCATAAAGACCCCCTTTTACAATGTCATATCCAGCAAAGCCTTGACTATGACATAACCAACTGTTGCAATTATTGCAACCACAACTTCCTGTTCTTATGCAATCTGTTTGAAAATTAATAGAAGCACTATTACTTGTTAAGGGTGTTATTGTGTTTATATAACTTTGTATCATATTATCATTCCTTTCTTTAAATTTTAAAAAATACAATTTTTTTGTTATTTTTGTAAAAAATGTATGTTTTTGATGCATTTTATAAAAAATAATCAAATTTTTTTTAATTATTTTAAAAAAAGGTATAGACTTGCTATACCTTAAATAAATATCGTCAGCAAGTTCTCTTAAAGAGTTCCTATAAAATAGGTCTTACTTTTTAATAATTTCCACAACCACAACCACTGTTGCAACCACAACCATTATTACCATATAATGCACTTAGACTATATGATTGATAAGGGTTGCAAGTTATATATGCTGGTATTGGACAAGGCTTTAATTCGTTCAATAGATAAGCATTCTGTTGTGATTGGCTTGCAGATAATCTTAATGCATTTATTTCGTTTTGTTGTGCTTGAATTTGTGCGTTTTTATCTTCTATTCTGTTATTGGTAATAGCATCTAAAATAGCACGGGTTCCAGCATTTTGACTATCTACAATGTCGCGTGTACTATTACATAATGCATTTTGAATAGCATTACTATTCATTGCAAGATTGTAATTAGTTTGGTCTTGACCCCTTTCAATTTCGCAGCAACAACTTTGTAATTGAGTTCCTACTCCATTAATAGCATTTTGTAATGCGAAATTACCTTGCATTATATTGGTATTAGTAGTATTGAATTGGCTTGCAACTTCATAGAAGCCATTACAAAGTCCTTGATTGACTTGATTTATTCCAGTTGAAACTCTGTCAAAACCATTATCAATTAATCTTTGCAAAGTAGCAAAATCAGAGTTTAGAACATAAGCGTCCATAACAGAGCCACTTCCATTACTTCCATTTCCGTCATTTCCACCGAAGCCACCACGACCCCAACCAAGAAATGCGAATATTAAGAAGATAATTATCCACCATGCTCCTTCGCCATTACCAAAACCATTATTTCCATTATCTCCGCTATTATTTCTAGCACCAGATAATACAGCAACATCGGCTGGACTTAACATTCCTTCCATATTTTTTCTCCTTTCCTAAAATTTAATATTTTTGGAATTGCAAATTATATATATCACCAAAAATATTATTTTTTAAACATATTCATAAAATTAGAAAATTCTTTGTCAAAGTCTTTTCCATGTTCTTTAAACATATTCCTACCAAAATTTTGTAAACCTTCAGTATCATTTTTATTTGCCATTTCTACTAAATTATTAAACACAGGGTTGCCATTCTTATTAATTATGTTCATAGCAAATTGCTTCGGGTTCTTAATAGCCTTCAACATTTCCATAGGGTTATTCATATTAATCACCTTTTTTCATTTTCTTAATTTTATTTTTTAAGTCTTTTATTTCATCTTTTAAATCGTCGATTGTATCAGTAAAATCAATTTCTTTAATAGATTTTTGAACATCTTCGATAGTAGCATATTGAACTTTTGGAACATCTTTTTCTTCAACTGGCTTGTAAATAGTAGTTTTACTAGTTCCGTCATTTAATAATTGTTTAGTAACAATAGCACTACCATTCGTTAGTGGAAAATAACTTATACTTCCGTCTAAAGGTATGTCCATTGCTTTCACAACGTCAATGCTATCGACTGATTTACCTAACAAGGTTGTTTTATTATTAGTAACTGGGGGAACATTATTTATAGAATTTTGGGTATTTTGGAGGGGAGGTTGTATTCCCCCATTTACTGGTTGAAAATATGGATTATTAAATCCAAATTGATTGTTATACATTTTATTCACTTCCTTTGTAAAAAAATGAAAAGAGATAAAATAATAAATGTTTTAATATCTATCTTTTATCTCCTTTCTGATTTAATTTTATCACAAATAAAAAAAGTGAACTTATCATAAAAATTTCACTTTATTATCAAATTACTTTCATTATTTTGTTTTTCAATTTTTTAATTCTTCTAGATAAAGTAGCATCAGTAAGATTTAATTCCATTGCTATTTGTACATTAGAATATCCTTTAATTTTTAATTCTAGTATTTTGGATAATTCTTCATTTAACATAGCTTTATCTTTTATGTACTCATATTCTTCTTTTGTAAAATCAAATTTCATAAATCACACCTACTTTTTTCTTTTTCTCTGTGATTTACGATATTTTCTTTTAGTTGTTCTGGTAGTTCTACTATAACTTTGTCTAACCATTGTCATTTACGTCACCACCATTTACAATTTTACTATTGTTTATATCTCCAGTATCTTTAATATCTTGGTCATATGTTTCTGTTGTTTCTGTAACTTCTTCGTAACCTATATCATTTAATAACCATATTGTGTATATACTAATTGCTGACAACATAAAGCATAAAATTATAACTACAACAAACAATCTCTTATTTTGTTTCTGTTGTTCTTGTAAAAGCTCGTATGCAAAAGATTGATTTTTTAATTTACTAACTTCCTTTTTAACATCATTAACCTCTCTTTTAACATCTTTAGTAAACTTACTCATTTTACCACCCCTTTATTATGATAATGAGTTATGTGGTTGTTTATAGCCTTTTCAATTTTGTTGTCTATCTCTGTATCATAATTATCAAGTTTCTTTTCTATTTTATCCAACTTTTCCATAATATTTTTTAGTTGTTGGTCGAGTTGTCCTTGTTTATAACTTGTCGTTTCTGTATTCTTTTCTGTCTTATCTTTTCTACCTAAAGCAAATCCAAGTACTGATATCACAGCCAAACCAATTGTAAGTACGTCATTCCATGTTATAGCCATTATTTAACACCTCTTTATGCAATAAGTATATCACATTTTTTAAAACTCGACAAACACTTATTTTAACGCAAAATAGATATATATTAAGAAATTTATTATGTAAAACAACATAATAATTAATAATAGCATAATATCTTGCATAAATAGAGATAATATAAATAATATTATCTCGAATATTGTTATTATAAAGAATATCATTTCAAGTCATCACTTCCTTTATCAATCTCCTTATTAATAATATCAATTGATTTACTTAATGATTTTAAAAATTGTTTTTTCGTAACTTTAAATAATAATAAATATCTTGCACAAATTAAACTTAAAAATATTCCAACATCTTGCCCATTTCCTTTATCCATAAAATTATAACACTCTTTTAATAGTTTATTTTTATTTGTTATTTTCATCTCACACGTCTCCTCCTAACTTGTTTAACTGACTTAACTGACCTACCCCACTCTTCCATATTATTAAATGTACTTGCAGAATTACTTATCAACGAATGACCATATGTAGCAATCTGGTAGTTGATAATTCTAACATAAAGGTCGCTAAAATCAATATTTTTGAATTTACCTTCTACTCTATCCAAGAAATATTGTTTGTTCTTTATTGGCCTATTTTTATACATTTCAAATATTATTTTTTCTTTATCCATTTTTCTTTCTCATCTTTATTCTTATATTTTAATAATTCATCTTTTTGCTTCGCATTTTCATTTTGCAAATTGATTATATTATCTTGTAATCTAATAATCTTTTCATAATCAAATAATTTGTTTTCTAAAACGCAATCATAATTATTTTTATATTTGCTCGCTAACCTTTTATATTTTATAACATCGAAGAAATCTAAAAACCACTTTTTCATATTTATCAATTCCTTTCTGCCATTTCACTTTGTGAAACAACAACAATTTCATTATTATTTATTTTATTTATTCTATTAATTCCAAAACTAACACTCATCATGCATATAATTATTATTAATAAACTACTCATTACAACCTTAACCCACTTTTTTAATCTTAATCTTTTCATTTTCTATCCTCCTTTTTAATAATATAAAATGTATAACTGTCTATATCTTTTATTTTTTTGTAATCAACTTTTCTTAATATTTTATATAATAATCTAGCATCATTACCTTCTACTCTTACTATAACTCTTCTACTTAATCCTTTAATATCATTTACAACTTCCAATATTGGGTTGTGTTTTTTATTATAAATTATCTCAATTCTATCCATGATAACCTCCTAAATATTTACTATACTTACTATCAAAATTCTTTTTGAAAATTTACATTTGTTTTTAAATTTTTTTAATAAATAATAACTATCAAATATTTTTATAAATGATTTATTATTTAATAAATTAACACAATTCACTTCATACATTTTTAGTCCTCCTCTTCAAACATTGTTCTTATTTGAGAAAAACTTATTGTTTTACCTTCTTTTGTTTTGCATAAGCAACGATATCCATTAAGTATATCTACTATGTAAGTATCCTCCCATGTCTCTGGTGAATTATAGAATTCTAAATTCTCCCAACACCAGTCAATTAATTCTTTTTCTTTTAACATTTTTAATCACCTTTCTTCCTTTCGATAAATTAATTATACTACTATTTTGATATTATGTCAATATCAAATTAATATTTTTTTATTTTACTTCTATAATTTCAAAATTATTTTTAGTCCATTTCTTCTCATTCAATGGCTTTCTTTCATTTCCAAACATAACTCTTATTCTTATAAAACGCTCTGCTCTTTCGATGTTGTCATAAGTGACTTCAATTTCATTTGTTCTTAAATTTTTAACTTGATATTTCATTTTAATATCTCCCTTCTTTTTTTATCATGATTTAATTATATCACTCAATTGATATTATGTCAATACTTTTTTGATATTATTTTAATATTTTTTAAAAATCTATTTTTATATTTAAATAATTTTCAAGTGCTTCTTTATTAAAGTTCTTTTCTTTGCTTATATTTACCCATACATTACATATCTTGCTATATTCTTGACTTTTGTAACTATATAAACCTTTCTCATCTTTTTCAATTATAAATTTTAAATCTCCTCTAAAATATTCTTTCATTATTATACCTCCTCACTATCTAACCATTTATAAAATTTTTTTTCATGATATTTTTCCATAGCATCTAATATTGCACTTCTTGCTTCTGGTAGTTCTGTTTTATTTAAAATACCTTTCATTTCTTCAAAACTATAACCTTTTAACATTTCAATTAATTTTGTTTGTAATTCTTTCATTTTCATCACCTTTTCCTTCCTTCATTGTAATTACATTATAACACACATTTTATATTAAGTCAATATTATTTTAATATTTTTTTAATATTATTTTTATTTTACAAAATATTGTAAAGTTTATATTAAAATAAAAAAGCCAATTTCTTGGCTTCTTTAAAGTGTGTGATAATAGTTAGATTTTCAATTTAAAGTGAAAGGTGAGAAAAAAGAAAACTACTATCAATATGCGTTTAGGGTTATTTCATGAAAATTATTCAGTAAGGCTTTTACCTTACGACTTAATTATACCATAACAATTTATTTTTTGCAACAAAAAAAGAACATTAAGTTCTTCTTTTGCCGACTATGGTCGAACATTTCATGTTTCACGTGAAACATCTTAATTATATCATTTTTTCTTTTTTACTGCAACTCTTTTATATCCAGTAACTCTTAGCCTATCATTTCTAGTTAATAAACCAGCCTTCTTGCTTAACTCTTTATATTTATTTGTAAGTTGTGTTATATTTTGTTGACTTTCTAAAATTAAATTTTCATTATTGCTAGACCTTGCTAAAATCTGGATATCTTTTTGTTCACGTATCTTACGTTCCATATTTCTTTGTAATTGAGTACATTCATATTTAGTATATTTCTTACCGTCTATTTCTATTTTCTTATTATTGCTTTTAATAATATTCTTTAATTCCTTATCACTATATTGTGGCTCCGATACACCTAAAACAATAACGAAATTATAATGATAACAATTATATTGACTAATAGGTCTATAACTACCACTCTTTGTTGGCTCTATTTGTACAACTTTATTTTGAAATGTTTTAGCCTCTTCGCCATTCTGTAACTTGTCGTATTCGTCAAAAGAAAATTGTTTACCTTGAACATCGGCGTGGTCTGGGGCTGGGTTCTCATGTACTGATATTTCTATTCCGTCAGCCCCAAATTTTGCACCATATATCTTTTGCATCTCATTATGTAAATTCCTTAATGCACCTTGCATATTCATACGAATAGCACTATCTAACCTAATAGACCTTCCTTGATAATCAAGCGTTTTTAAACCACTGC
>CANRPF010000057.1 GCA_947632375.1 uncultured Bacilli bacterium | reverse complement strand
GGGGTAATATATAGTTCTGGTCCTAAAATTGTATCATTCCATGATGGCACTGATGCAGAGCTCGCTGCGATGTTGAATGCTCATTATGCAGGGCAAATTAACATAAGCGATTATTGGAAAGTTGGAGATACGAGAACTGTATATATTAGCACTACAAATAGTGGTTCTAAAATACAAAGGCCACAAAATATGACTATGATAATTATGGATTTTAATCACGATGATTTAGCAACAGCAATCAATGGTAAAACTAAAGCTGCAGTTACAGTTGGCTTTAGAGAGGCAATGGGCAGTAGTGGAACCCCTGGGGATGAATACTACTGGGGAAGCTCGTATTATCCAGTTCAAGACACGGATATTTATCCTGACAGCCCATTAAGAAAATGGTTAAATGAAGGGCTATTAAACGCTCTACCAAGCACATTTGCTTCTATAATAAAGGAAGTTAATAAGAAAAACTTAATAGGACATGATAATAGTAAATTTGAACTAGCTTATGGAAACAACGGGTTATATTACAAGAATTGTACCACCTTAACACAAGATAAAATATGGTTGCCTAGTTATACCGAAGTATTTGGCTATGACGCGTATGAAAACTACCCTGCCAATTATTCTAATTCAACATATCGTTATGAGGGAGACCAATATGAATATATGAAAGATATTAATAATCGTATGAAGGCAGTCAATAATAAAGGCGAGGCAAGTTTTAATAAATCAACATGGTGGCTAAGAAGCCCTAGTTCGTATTATACAAGCACCGGAGGCTATTATTGGTGTCGTGTAAGCGAGCATGGTGAAGTTATTTATGGGCGTGGCAGTGACGTTCGGGGTTTAGCCCCTGCGTTTTGTTTATAAAGAAAGTGAGGTGATATAGATGAGTAATAAAGTTTATGACGTTTTGAAATACATAGCATTAGTTTTCTTACCTGCTTTAGAAGTATTTATCGGTATAATATTATCTTGTTTTGATTTTCAATATACTGAAATAGTTTTAAAGATTATGGCTGGATTTGATACCTTTTTAGGTTCAGTGCTAATGATTTCAAATTCAAATTATAAAAAGAACAATCAAGTATAGAAAGGAGATTAATATGAGTAATTCTAACTTAGTAAATGTTACAGTACCTGCGTATGAAGGGAATTATACGCAAGGTAGAAGCAAAAACATTGAAAAAATAACTATTCATCATTGCGCAGGAGTCTTTACTGCCGAGCAAATTGGAAACATATTCCAAAGAGTAGGTAGACTAGGCTCATCTAATTATGGTATCGGCAATGATGGTAGAATAGGCTTATTTGTCGATGAAAAAGATACACCTTGGACTGACGGCAATTGGGATAGTAATTGCAAATCGGTTACTATTGAAACATCGAATTCACAAACTGGTGGTAATTGGCCAGTATCTGACGAGGCTCTTAATAGTCTTATCAAATTAGTTGCAGATGTAGCTAAAAGAAATAACCTAGGTAAACTTGTTAAAGGTGTAAATTTGACATGGCATAAAATGTACTCTGCTACTGCTTGCCCTGGCGATTATTTAATTTCTAAAATGGACTATATATGTCAACAAGCTAATCTAATATTAGACGGTGAAAATACGCCTACAGATGAATATTTTGCACCTAATGAAGAATATGTATTAGACATTGCTAAATGCATCCATACAAGCCCAAATTTAGGTAATAACATACTACCTGCTGAAAGAGTAGATTCATTTACTAAAACTCTTCTTGCTTCGCCAACTGGTAATGCTATGCTTAAAGCAGGTACAGAGATTAAATGTTTAAAAATAGCCAAAGAAAATGGCCGTATTTGGGGAAGTTACGGAAATTGTTGGATAGAGCTAGAAAACGAATATGGTGAAAGACAAGCTACAAAGACTGATAAACCTGTGGAAGAGTATTTCCTTGAGGGAAAAACTTATAGACTTTTATACAACAAATGTATAAGAAAGACACCTGAACTTGCTAATAATATATTGCAAGCTACAAATGTAGATGCATTTACTAAAACATTGCTAGCATCTTCATATGGAAATGCCATGATCCGAGCAGATGTTGAACTTACTTGCCTAAAACTTGCAAGAGAAAATGGTAGAGTTTGGGGTAGTTATGGCAACTGTTGGGTATGCTTATGCAATGACGATGGAACGAAGCAAGCTATCAAAATTGACTAATTTATAAAATTTATGGTATACTATTTTTAGTTCTTATAATTGAACTCGTAGCCTTACCTTATAGAGAGCATATTGGCTCTCTTTTTTTATGTGTAAATAGTATTAAAAAGATATTGTAATTGTATTATAATTGTAGTATAATAAAAATAGTTAGGAGGGAAGAATATGAGAAAATTAAACAAGAAAGCTATGGCGATGTTAATTATTTTTGCTATTAGCCTTTTAATCTCTATCCTTGGAATAACTATTTTAATAAAGGCTACGATTTTATCAGAAATATCTTGCTGGGAAAGTTTTGCAGTTTCAAGTATGTTTCTAGCATTTAACATCACAGCAATATCATTTAACTATTTAAAAGAAAGATGTAACTAATAAGGAGGATTTATGGAAATTAATAAAGATAATGTAGAGGAACTATGGGGCTTGTATGAAATTTATAAAGATAAATTTCGCAAGCAAAATTATAGCGACCAAAAACCCATGGACTTCGAGGATTATGTAGATAGTTGCGTGAAGAAATGTAACAACTGCCTCAATTACTACGATGAAGAAGATATGGGCACTAGTGAGCTGGCTTTAGAGCAAGGAATATGTATGTACTGCATGCAAGATGGTTATGGTCAATAATAACATTTTAATATTGAAAAAGTATTTAAAATATAGTATAATTATATTAGTTAGTTAGGAGGTGTATAATGAGAAAAATAGACGACATTAAGGATGAAAACTATCTACACGTCAATGTTAGAGAATTAAAAATGAAACTAGTAGATATTGCACGTAAGAAAGGTTTATCCCTTAATTCATTAGTGCGTATGGTTTTGAAAGAATACATAGATGCAGAAGAAGAAAATGAAAAATAATTATTTAAAGGAACTAGAGGCATTTAAAGATTTTATATTCTACCCTGAAGATCATCATTATGAATATAAAGGCAAGCGAGTTGGAATATCAGTTACAAGGCTAATTGAAGAATACACGCAACCATTTAATGCTGAAGAAGTAGCTAAAAGAGTTGCTGAAAAAGAAGATAAAAGTGTTAGTGAAGTTTTAAACGAGTGGAAAGTCAAAAATGAACAGGCTTGTTTAAAAGGTAGTATTAGCCACGAGAACGAACAAAGTATGTGGAATGGTATAATTTATCGACCTAACATAGAATGTTTGCCTACGAGCCTAAAAACGGCATTAGAATTGATATTCAAGCAAGAAAAAGAATTTCATGACGATTTTGAATACAAATTTGAACATTTAGCAGATGAATTTGTAATAGGTTCTAATGAGTATGGTATAGCGAGTGCTATTGATCATTTATTTATTAACAAACTAACTGGTGGATTAGTAATGGTAGATTATAAAACTAATACTGATATGTATAAAAATGAAAAATATGCAAAATACATGCAATGGCCTTTAGACCATTTGAAAGATACTAAACTCAACCATTATGCAATTCAATTAAGCATTTATAAGTTCTTGTTAGAAAAATATACTAATATAGAGCTTGAAGATATGTTTATTGCATGGTTTAGTGAAGCAAACGAAGATTATAAAATTATTCAAGTTCCTTATTTAAAAAATGAGGTAGAAAAAATATTAAATTTAAGGAGGGCTAATAAAATGGCAAAAATGATTTTGGTTATGGGAGAACCGGCAAGTGGTAAGACTGTATCACTGCGAAACATCCCAAGAAATGAATTATATTACATTGATTGTGATAAAAAAGGTTTAAATTATAAGGGCTGGAGAAATGACTTTTCCGAAGAAAAAAAGAATTATTGCAGAACTAACGATGGGGAGAATGTTAGAGCAATATTAGAGGGTATATCAAAAAGCAGAGAAGATATTAAATACATCGCGGTTGACACCATTAATTCAATAATGATTGCCGATGAAATGACAAGAATGAAAGGCAAGAATTATAATGAGTGGCAAGACCTTGCAAAATGTATTTTTGAACTTATTGATATTGTACCTGGATTAAGAGATGATTTGACTGTTATATTTTTAGGCCATACGCAAACTGATGACGATGGATTTACTAGATTATTAACTAATGGTCGAAAGTTAAACAAAATTGGCCTTGAAAAATATTTTGACACCGTACTTATAGCAAAAAATATGGATGGCAAGTATCAATTTGAAACTACTTCACCAGTATCGACTGCTAGAGTGCCAATGGGAAGTTTTGAAGGCCAACAATATATTGAAAATGACTTATATGAAGTTATTAAAGAATTAAAGGAATTTTAGAAAGGAAAATTAAACATGAATTTTAATAAAGACTTATATGAAAAAAGTGAAGCCAAGGAATTTGGCGAAAGAGAGAATTTATCTCTAGGTGGACATGAAGTCGTAATCATGGATGCAAGAGAATATGAAAGCCCATTAAGTGGTAACATATCTCTTAAAGTATGTGTAGATATTGGAGGTAGTGATAAACAAGCCGGTTATTTTAAAAAACAATATGAAGAAACAAAAGCAAATGCTGGGCGAGATATAGAAGTTAAATGGCCAAACGGAGCAACTCGTTTCTTATCACTTAAAGACGAAAACTTATCATATCTCAAGGGGTTTATAACATCTTTAGAGAACTCAAATAACGGATTTAAATTTGACCCTAATGGCAATTGGGAACAATTAAAGAATTTAAAATGTGCAGGCATCTTTGGACTAGAAGAATATCGTGATAATGAAAATAAAGTTAAGACATTTACAAGATTAACAAATTTTAGAAGCCTAGATAAGTTAAAAGAAATTACTATTCCAAAGGTTAAAACAATTGATGGCGATTATGTAGACTATGAAGATTATCAAGAATTTTATGCAAACAAGCCATTATCAGAAGCACCAAAAGGCGTAGAAATAACACCTGATCAACTTCCGTTCTAATGAAGAAAATAATCGATATAGTTATTGTTTTATTAACTATAATAATGTTTATTATTAATTTGCTTGTAGGAGATTGTGGGATGCGTATTATTTTACTAGGCCTTATAATTATAATTTTCCTATTAGGCATTGGAGGAAAGCAAAGTAAATAAGAGTATGTAAAGTACTCTTTTTTTATGCGAAAAATTAATTTACAATTAATAAAAATTGGTTTATAATTAAGTTAGAAATAGAAGGAGGTGTAAAAATGAGATATGTCTTAAAAGAAAATATAAAGATTGATTTTGGCATTGTTAAACAATATGGCGTTGCCAAAAGAATTGGGATAAATGCTGTTACATTAAGTAAAATATTGAACAGAAAAACTTCTACAACAAAACCAATAGCTTTATATATTACTATTTTAAATGGGGGAAAAGAAAAAGATATAGAAAAGTATTTTGATATAAAAGAAGAAAGGAAAAAATAGAAATGGACGAAAAACAATTATTATCAAAAGAAACTTTTATCGACCTTTTTTCTAAACCGCCCATTGATAGAATATCTCGTGAGGATGAGTTGTTTATTATAGCCAAAGACCTTGGCATAGAAAAACGCTTTAAAGAAAGCTTAAAGAAGTATGAAAAGCTTTTTAAAGAGAAAATTCCGTTAGATTATAATTTGAAGCTACCACAATGCAAATATGAGATTGATAATTATAATATGCTTAATTATACTTGCAATCTTAATGGAATAACTGATGAAAGCAATTATAAGTTTTCATACATGCCTGTTTTGCCAGTAGAAAGATACATTAATAAAGACACCGGTAAGGAAAAGATAAAGATTATATTTTATCAAGAATGCCAATGGAAAGAGCTAATCGTTGATAGAAGCCAACTTGCGATAAGTCAAAAGATACTTTTATTAAGTGACTACGGGCTAGATGTTAACTCTGAAAATGTGAAGTATTATATAAGATACTTTAACGACATTTTAAATTCAAATGACATTAAAAAACTTGATAGTGTATCACACCTCGGCTGGAAAGATGATTGTTTTATTCCTTACAATTCACATGGAATTTTTGACGGGGCTGATGAATTTAGGAATATATATCAAGCAATTTCTAGCAAAGGCAAGTATGAAAAGTGGAAAGAAACGATCCAAGAACTTCGGAAGAAAAAGGTAATAAAGATATTAATGGCATTAGTATTGGCAAGTCCACTACTTGAGAAATTATCTTTACAGCCATATATTGTAAACCTTTGGAGCAGCTTATCAGGCAATGGTAAAACTTTATCTTGTATGGTAGCAATGTCAGTGTGGGGCAACCCAGAGATTGGTGCATTGAGGTTGTCAAGCAACAACACGCAAAATTACTATATAACTATTGCTTCCTTTATGAGAAATATAACTTGTTACTTTGATGAGCTACAAATAATTAAAAACTCTAAATACTTCGATATGGAAGGTTTAGTTATGGATTTATGCAACGGAACTGAAAAAGGCCGACTTAGCAAGAATAGCCAAATTAAAGAAGTTAAAACATGGTTTAACAATTTCTTATTTACTAGCAATAACAAGATAGTTGATGAAAATGCAGGAGAGCAATTATACAATCGTGTTATCGACCTAGAAATAGGTGAAAAGATAATAGAAGATGGCCAAGAGGTGGCAAAAGTAATAAAAGAAAACTATGGATTTGCAGGCAAAGATTACATTAAATATGTCGAGGAGCTAGGTTTTAAAGAAATATCAAGAAGATACAATGAGATATTTAAAGAGATAATTGATACAACGCCTGCAACAACTAAACAAGCTTGCTCACTAGCAAGTATATTATTAGCAGATCAATTAATAACAGAATGCGTTTTTAAAGGTGAAGAAGCTTTAAACATTGATGATATAAAAGAATTTATAAACAACAAGGATGATATTAAAACCTCTATTAAGGCAAAGAACTATATTATTAATGTAATAAATGCAAATGAAAAAAGGTTTAGTGAAAACAATTATGGTGAAAACTGGGGCATTATTAGTGAATATTACTGTACAATAAACTCTGAAATATTATTTAGAGAGTTAAAAAAAGGTGGATTTGAATTTAATACGGTTAAAAAAGAATGGGCTGAAATGGGTTTTTTATCACGCAATAGCCAAGGAAGATATATACACAACACGCAAGTAAGAAGCCTAAAGGGTACATTTGTTCGCTTAAATATATATCAAGAACCTACTGAATAAAAATGTAAAATGTTATAATGTTAGTTCGTGTTATGCTTGAAACGCCCATAAATAGGGGCTTTCTAACAAAATAACGTTTTTTCGGAGAAATACACACACTATATATAGAATAAAAAAATATATGTTTTCTCATGTGTAGTGTATTTATCTTAAATTATGTTAGTTTGTTAGTTATTTGTAAAATTTTCCCATATTTATGGGAAATCATATATTAATAATATGTTAGATATATGTTAGATATATGTTAGTTATTATAATAAAATGTTAGAGATTATAACATTTTATTATAAATAATAATATATATTTATTATTGTATTTATATTAAATATATAGTACAATTAATTTAAGGAAGGTGAAATTATGAGAAAAAAATTAAAAAAAGATGAAACAAAAGGATTTTTAATCTTGCTGATATTATTTGCACTTATTCTTTTAGTAGTATTTATTATGATTAAATCTGCTGAAAAGAAGGAGCCAAAATATGAATGTGTGGTTGATGATCAAATATATAATTGTACAGGTTGTTATTTAAAAGATGGCATCGGGTATTGCTATATTGATTATGAATTAGTTAAAGTAGATAACTTTTATGAGGTGAAATAATGAAAAATAAAGAAATAACAATATACGAGTTGTTAGGGCTTATTAAAAAGGGAAAAGCACCTAAAAAAATAAAATATTATGATGAAATTTATACATATATTGAAGAAGAAAAAATGTATTATGACAAAAATGATAATAGTTTATGGAAATATTATAATGGAAATATTTTGAATGATACAGTTGAAATTCTTCTTGAAGAATATGACGAGTGGGAAGATATAGAAGAACTTGAAATTTATACTTCAAATTATATATATGATAAAGAAGACATACATATAAATAGAGAAGCAATTAATCAACTTATTAAAAATCAAAAATACTTAAAAGAAAGGTTGGATAGTAAAGATGAAAGTTAATTTTATTAAAAAGAAAGGTAATTATTTATTAGTTTATATAAAAAGGTCTTGTTTTAGAACAGCAAGACAAATTCAATCAGAGTTAAAACAATTTGAAGATGGTCATATTTCATATTATGATTGGAAATTTGATGCTAATTGTAAATATATAATAGCAACATTTGTATTAAGAAATATAGAAGATATAAAACCTTATTTGGAAAAGTTGGAGAGTAAAGATGATTAAAATAATTTTAGATAAAGAAGCCAAAAAAATTATACAAGGTTATTTCAATACAAATATTAACGAAATATTTTTAGAAAGTAATAACAATAACTTATTTCATTTATGTGAAATGGTAAGAGATTTATTAGATGAAAGAGCATGGAGTGATTTAGCAATACCTTATGAATATAATATGAAAAATAAAAGATTAACTTTTTATGGGAAAAATAGTATAGACAGTGTTTTTGAAAAAATAGAAAAGTTGGAGGAAAAATAAAATGCCTAATTATAGAGAAAAAATGCGAGAATATTTAAAAGAACCAAATGAATATTCTAATCAATATGGCAAATGGGGCATTTTAAATAGTGAGCAAAGACAATTAATTAATAGACTATTAAATGAAATGGACAATGCTGATGTGGTTATAAAAAAGCAATATGAAGAAAAACAACAACTTATTAAATTCCTTGAAAATAAGATAAAAGAATGTGATGAATTAATAGAAAAACTTAAAAAATATGGTAATAATTACGATTTACCATTGTATGAAAGTGAAGCATTTCAAGAGGTCCTAGATTTTGTTAATAGAGGTGGTAAAGATGATTAGTGGTGCAAGTGAAGAAGAGTTAGATATAGCAAATGCTAGAGCAGATTTATTATTGGAGATACAACAATTACAGCAGGAAAATGAAGATTTAAAAACTATGGTTAATTTTCCTAGTGTAATAATCACAACATGCCCTAAATGTGGTGAAAGATATTCTATTAACTATTGTAGAGAAATTTATGAACTGGAAGATAAAAATAAGAAATTAAATAACATCTTAATTGAATTTGAAAAGGGGCTTGAAAAGAAAAAGAAGAAATTAGATACTTCAAATGATTTTGATAGATATGCAAGATTAATTATTATTGAGTGTTTAGATAAATTACAAGAATTAAAAAATAAGAAAATTGATTAATTTTAAAAAATATGTTATAATTAATATGTCGAGA
>CANRPF010000056.1 GCA_947632375.1 uncultured Bacilli bacterium | reverse complement strand
TCTTTATCTAGTATGTTAAAAGGTAAACAAGGTCGTTTCCGTCAAAACTTATTAGGTAAACGTGTTGACTATTCTGGACGTTCAGTTATAGTTGTTGGACCTAATTTAAAGATGTATCAATGTGGTATTCCTAAAGAGATGGCTTTAGAGTTATTTAAACCTCATGTTATTAATGGTTTAGTAAGTCGTGGGCTTGCTCATAATATTAAGGGTGCTAAAAAATTAATAGACACTAGAAATGAATGTGTTTGGGATATCGTTGAAGATGTTATTACTGAACATCCTGTAATGTTAAACCGTGCCCCAACTCTTCATAGATTAGGTATTCAAGCTTTTGAACCTAAACTTGTTGGTGGTAAAGCAATTAGACTACATCCATTAGTTTGTACAGCATTTAACGCTGACTTTGATGGAGACCAAATGGCTGTTCACGTACCATTAAGTGAAGAAGCAAAAGCAGAAGCAAGAATTTTGATGTTAGGTGCTAATAATATTCTTTCTCCAAAAGATGGAAAACCAATTGTTACACCTAGCCAAGATATGGTATTAGGTAATTACTATATAACTATTGAAAAAGCTGGATTACCTAATGAAGGAAAAGTTTATAAAAATTCTAATGAAGCAATTATGGCTTATGAAAGAAGAGAAATTACTTTACATACGAGAATTATATTACCTGTATCTTCGTTTAAACATAGAATATTTATAGATGAAGTTAAGGATAAATATTTAGTAACAACTGCAGGTAAATTAATCTTTAATGAAATATTACCTGATACGTTCCCTTATGTAAATGAACCTACTAAAGAAAATATTACAGGTATTACACCAATGAAATATTTCTTAGATATGGGTACTGATTTTAAGGAAGCTCTTAAAAATATGCCTTTAGTAAAACCTTTTGATAAAAAGTTATTACAAAATATAATTGCTCAAATATTTAAATTATATAAAACTACTGAAACAAGTATTATGCTTGATAAGTTAAAAGATTTAGGATTTAAGTATTCTACTTTAGCTGGTATTACTGTTTCTTTATCAGATATTATGGTAGATAGTTCTAAAGAAGAATATATTAAAGCAGGTCAAGAAAAAGTTGATAAAATTAATAAGCAATTCCAAAGAGGTCTTATTACTGAAGAAGAAAGATATACAAGTGTATGTGCTGTATGGAATAATGTAAAAGACCAAGTTAAAAATGAACTTAGTGAAATTGCTAAAAAAGATATGGAAAATCCTGTATTTATGATGATGAACTCAGGAGCTCGTGGTAGTGCTGACCAATTCTGTCAAATGGCAGGTATGCGTGGTTTAATGGCAAAACCAAATGGAGATTCTGTTGAAATACCAATATTATCAAGTTTACGTGATGGACTTTCTGTTAACGAATTCTTCTTAGGAACACATGGTGCTCGTAAAGGTGATACAGATACAGCATTACGTACAGCAGATTCAGGATATTTAACAAGACGTTTAGTTGACGTATCACAAGATATAATTGTAAAAGATGAAGATTGTGGTTGCGTATCTGGATTAGTTGTAAGAGATTTAATAAATGATAAAGATGGAAGTATTATTGAACCTTTAAGTGAAAGATTATTAGGTCGTTTCACTGCTAAAAAAGTAATTGATCCAGAAACTAAAGAAGTAATTGTAGATAAAAATGTTTTATTAAATGAAAGTTTAGTTTCTAAAATAGAAAAAGCTAATATAAAAGAAGTAGAAATAAGAAGTGTTCTAACATGTAAGAGTCCTAATGGCGTTTGTCAAAAATGTTACGGACGTAACTTAGCGACAGGTAACTTAGTTGAAACAGGAGAAGCGGTTGGTATTATGGCTGCTCAATCAATTGGAGAACCGGGTACACAACTTACAATGCGTACTTTCCACTCTGGTGGTGTTGCAGGAGGAGAAGATATTACTCAAGGTCTTCCTCGTGTTGAAGAATTATTTGAAGCTCGTAATCCTAAAGGAAAAGCTACAATATCTGAAATAACAGGTAAGGTAGAAATTATTGAGGATGTTAATGGTAAATGGAAGATAGTAGTTTCTAATAAAACAGAAGCTAGAGACCATATTACTAGTTATGGTGCTAAGTTAACTGTAGAAGTAGGAGATTCTGTTAATGCAGGAGATAAATTAACTCAAGGAACAATTTCTCCAAAAGAATTATTGGCGGTAACTGATCCTATAACTACTCAAGAATATATATTAACTGAAATACAAAAAGCTTATAAGAGTCAAGGTGTTGATATTTCTGATAAACACGTAGAAATTATAGCAAGTCGTATGATTAATAAAATGAGAGTTGTGGATGAAGGAGATACTGATTTAGTAGCAGGTTTAACTGTAAGTATTAGAGAATTTACAGAAAGAAATAAAGAAGTTTTATTAAATGGTGGAATTCCAGCAACAGGAAGACCAATTATGTTAGGTATTACTAAATCTTCTTTAGAAACTGATTCATTCTTATCTGCTGCATCATTCCAAGAAACTACAAGAGTATTAACTGATGCTGCTATAAAAGGAAAAGTTGATAACTTAACAGGTTTGAAAGAAAATGTTATTATAGGTAAACTTATTCCAGCAGGAACAGGAGCTAAACAATATAGTGATATAACTATTGAATTAGAAAAAGGTTTGATGGATGATGAACCTAGTGAAATACTAGAAAATCAATTTTTAGAAGATGGAAAAGAAGAAGTTGCTAACGAAGCGTAATCTTCTTCTTTTTTTAATATAAATAAAAATTTGACAAATTAAAAAAAACGTGTATAATAGTAGCCAAATTAAAGGGAGTGGTTTTTGATTATGAAAAGAATTTCAAAATTTTTACTAGGATTATTAATAATCTTAGGCTTTACAACTAGTGTTAATGCAGCAAGTTATTCATCTAGTATAAAAGCCTCAAAAAGTGGTACTAGTTATGAATATGTAAGCGGCTTGGAAATTTACCAAAATAAAGCCGGAAGTTATAATTTGTATGTGTTAAGTACAGATACATATTATAGCGCAACAACAACTTTGAGAGATCCTGAAACTGCAGATCGTGGATTTGCATACATTATTGCTAATAGTGATGTAACTAGCAATGCATCTAGAAATTATTACATTGCACAAGTTGCAATCTTATGGTATCAAGATTATTTAACAGGTACTGATTTAAATGTTCCAACAACTATTAAAAATTACATTATTAATAATGTAAATAATAATACTGTATGTTTTTACATTAATAAATTAGTTAATGGAGCAAAAGCTTATAGAGAAGATGCTGAAAAAATAGTATTTAATACTAAAAATATTACATTTACTCGTAGTGGGGATTATTATAATTCCAACTTAATAAATGTAACTACTACAGGTTTAAAATCTAAACCTAGTGTTAAATTATATAATGCACCAAAAAGTGCTAGTATAATTAATAATACTGTAGAAGCTGATGGTGAAGGTGGATTCCAAATAAGAATACCTGCATCTAGTGTTACAAATGTAAATAATACTGATTTCGAAGTATATATTACAGGTAGTGCTACTGAATATGATGTAGCAATGTATACAGATAATGGATATAGTCCTGTAATTTATGGTAGAACATATTCAAGTAGTTCTAATAATATCCAAGCTAGTATGCCTGTTGTTTTAACTGAAACAGAATTAATGAGAGTTAGAATAAGAGTATTAGATAGTATTGGAAATTATATTAGTGGAGTTAGAGTATATGCTTATAAGGGTGATTGTTCTAATAATACATGTTCATCATCTAATTTAGTTACATCTTTCTCAACTAAGTCTACATATATAACATTAAATGATGTATTTGCACCTGGTACTTATACATTAGCAATTAATGAATCTAGATATGGTTTACCTAAAAAAACTGTTATAAATGTAAGAGATACATCAACTGTTCAAGAATTTGAAATATTTGGTGAAACTTCAGATAATGATGATGATTATAATGAAAAAGTTACTAAAACTTTCTATATAATTAATAGTAATAATACTAGTATAAGTTTAAATGCTAGTAATGGAGCTATCTTATCTAAATTTGATGGTTCTAAAGATAAATATCAAGTAACATTAAGTGCTGGAAGTTATTATATAATGGATGATGAAGGTTTACTTGGAAGAGTATACTTCATGATAACTAATGATGGTACTTTAAAAGTTAATTATAGAGATGGTTATGTTACAGCAAGTAATATAGATTTAGATAGAGTTTATGATTATATAGATGATGAAAATAATAATTATTATGACGACGATAATAATTATAATGATGATAATTATTACGATGATAATGATAATTATAATGATGACACTAATAATCAAAATACAGATAATAATTATTATACAGATGGAAATCTTGATGTTAACGTAGATAATGATGTTAATACTAATATAGATGTAGATGTTTCTGTATCTGGAGATTTAGTAGATTGTCCTCCTACAAGTTTATTCTCAACTATTAAATATATAATAGGAGCTAGTATTTTAGCTTTAGGCGGATATTTAGTATTTAGAAATGTCAAGAAATCAAAAAATAATATTTAGTTTTATAATTCTATTTATAGGTATAGCGTTATTTGCATCTGAGTATTTTGAAAGTAAGAAAAATGCAGTATACGATTATATGAATGAATTATATTATAACGATGATATTGTAAATTTAGATGAAATAGAAGAAGTAACTTCTCCTGAGGAAGTTATTGAAGAGAATAATAATAGGGGAGATAATAATACTGAAAATTATAGTTTTAAAGAAGATACTAATAAATCAATATATATAGGTTATTTATCAATACCATCTATTGATTTAAAAAGAGGATTTACTACTATAGATAGTAAGTATAATAACGTAAATAAAAACATTCAAATATTAGATGCATCAGATTATCCTGATAAAGAATTAGGAAATGTAATATTTGCTTCTCATTCAGGAAATTCTTCTGTATCTTATTTCAAAAATTTATATAAGCTTCAATATGATGATATAGCATATATAGATTATAATGGGGTTAAATATACTTATAAGGTTGTAGATATTTATCAAGTAAATAAAACAGGTAAAGTAGAAATTAGAAGAAATAAATCTGTTTCTACATTAACATTAATTACTTGTACTAAAAATGATAATACTACTCAAACAGTTTATATTTTTGAATTAATAAATAAAGAATAAGAAGGTGAAATTATGGTTGATACAACAATATTTAATAAATTAAGTTTAATATTTAATTTTATAAAAGATAATTCATTAATTGGATTAGTACTTTTGTTAATAGGATTATTATTATTAGACTTACTTTATGGTAAAAATAAAAAAGAAACTAAAACGTTATATATAATAGTTATGGCTTTATCTTTAGTTTATATATTTATTATTTATAACAAACCATTATTAAATATATTAGATATTTATATAACTAATATATTTAGATTATCATATTTTCCTTCTATTATTGAATATTTTACATTTATATTATTGACTATTGTTATACAAATAATTTCAATAAAAAAAGCGAATAAAGTAGTAAAAAATATAAATATATGGGTAGGCTTTATAATAGAAATTCTATTTATAATAAATATAGTTGCAATGAATGGAATAACAGTAGATTTAAAAACTATAACAAGTATATATGAAAATGATTTATTATTAAGTATATTTCAAATATCAAGTATATTATTTATGTTATGGTTAATAATGAATTTGTTAATACTAATTGTAGATATGTTTTTAAAAAATAGAGTAGAATTACCTAAATTGAATGCAGATTATGAAGATATGGATTAATTTCTATATCTTTTTTTTATTTTTTTGTTATAATAAGCTTATAGGGAGTTTTATATGATAACAAAAGAAAAAAAGCATAAATTATATGATTTATCAATAAATAATGATCAATTAAAAACAGAAAATTTATATAAAATAGGATTTAATAAACATGATTTAAATAAATTAATTAATGATAAAATTTTAATAAGAGTAAAAAGAGGAACTTATAAATTTATTGACGTTGATTCTTTATATGATTATAGCGTATATAATTATAAAATTAAAGACTTTAATAAAGCTTTGTTATGTCTTATAGCATGTAATAAATTAGATAGTAACAATATTTTAATTATGAAAAAATTAGCTTTAGCTTATAATAAATTAAATAAAGAAAAAGAATTTATTAATGTAATATATCAAATAATAGAAAATGAAAATGTAAGTCAAAGTGATAAAAATCTTTATTTATTAATGTTAAGTAATATCACTAATGTTAAAGAAGAATATCAAGGCATTGTAGATGAAATGAAATTAGAAGATATTTTATTAAGTGATGATAATTATTTAGAAAATTCTTTTAGAAAAAGTATATATGAACGTGATTTTAGAAGTGCATTAAATAAATTAAAAGAAATAATTTATTTAGATGGTGATAATGAATATGATAATAATAATAAATTAGTTAAAAGATTTTTAAATCTTATTCAAACAAATATAAGAAATCTTTATGTAAATACTTCTTTTCTTGCTAAAGAAAAAGATTATGAAAGATTAAAATATAAATTAAATAAAAGTACTAATTTTGTATCATCTTCTTATTATTATAGTACTATAAAGAATTTAGTTGATGATATAATTGAAATTCAAAATACAGATACTATTCCTCCAATAAGACATGAAGATAATACAAACGATGTATATTATGCTATTAATTGTAAAGATTATAAATTAGCTTTAGAAATACAACAAAATAGTGTTAAAATTAAGAATCATTCTTTAGATGATAATGCTTTAGTTATTTTATTAAAACAAATAAATAATATAATGGATAGAAAATTATTAATTAAAGAAATTATTACTTTATTAAATGAAAATAAAAGTATAGAATATGTTAAATATTATTTGTCTAATAAAGAATTAACTGAATTTTATTTTCTAATAATGCAAGGTATAAAAATTGGTAAATATAAAAAAGATAATACTTATTTTGATTTAGTAACTTTTATGAATAGGTTAGATGTATTTGATTCTTTAGTTAATTATGTTATTTATAATTTTAGAAAATATCTTTCAATAGATACTAGATTATCAAGTTTGTATTTAGGTATAATTATACATTATAGCTATTTAATACCTAATGTTAATATTAGAAAACTAAAAAGTGAATTAATAAATCAAAAAAATGATATTAATATAAGAGAGAAAACATATAAAAAATTAATAAATTCTAAAATAAAAGAATTAAAAATAAAAGAGATAGCTGTTATAGATAATTTATATGGTAAACAACTAAAAGATGTAGTATTTATTTTAAATAAGAAAAATATAAGATATTATATTATTAATGATAAAGATCAAAAAAAGATTATATTACTAAATAAAGTTAATAATCAATATAATCAAGAACAAACATTAAATGAAATTAAAAAATGTTTAAATAGAAAAGATTATTATAAATCTTTAAATTATTATAAAGAATTAGTATTTAATGGAATAATAGATGAAAATATTTGTTCATCTATAGCAAGTATATATAAAAATTATGAAATGTTTGATAAAGCTGATATATATAATGAATTAAAAAATACTATAAAAAATAAAAAAATAATAGAAAAATTAGATAATAAAGAAAAAGAACAAATAAAAGAATTGCTTTATAGCAATATGAATAGATTACAAAAAGATGGATTAATAATAATTGATAATTTAAAAAAAGAACAAATAGAATATTTAAAAGAATTAATAGATAAATTAGATAATATAGTATCATTTAGTATAGAAAATAATAAATCATTAGTTATACGTACTATAAATAATTGTTCTTTAGATAATGAACAAGTTAAAAAATATTATACATCTTTTATAGATGCTGTTTTAGAGAATAAATATAATGAAGCAATTAGTTATGGTAAATCATTAATAAAACAATATAATACTTATCCAATTGTATATTATTTCCTAGCTAAAATGTATGTTGCGATTGGTAATTATGAAAATGCTTTAGATTATATAAGAATCGCTAAAGAATATGAAGATAAAATACAAGCTCAAGATATAGATTTAGAACAAAAGAAAATATTATCTTTAAAAAATAAAGAAACTAAATAAAGTTTATTTCTTTATTTTTTTATGATATGATTTAAATATAAGAGAGGATATAATATGAAAATAAAAAATATAATTGGAAGAGAAATATTAGATTCTAGAGGAAATCCTACAGTTGAAGTAGATTTAACTTTAGAAAATGGAATAATGGGACGTGCAAGTGTTCCGAGTGGAGCTTCAACAGGAGAAAGAGAAGCTATTGAATTAAGAGATAATGATGAAAGATATAATGGATTAGGAGTATTAAAAGCAGTAAATAATATAAATACTATCATAAAAGATAATTTAATAGGATTAGATGCTAATCAAAAAGAAATAGATTATAAAATGATAGAATTAGATGGAACTAAAAATAAAGCAAAATTAGGTGCTAATGCAATATTAGGAGTAAGTTTAGCTCTATTAAAAGCTAATGCATTAAATGAAGGTAAAAAAGTATATGAATATATAGGAGATGGAAACACTTTACCTAATATAATGGTTAATATATTAAATGGTGGAGCACATGCAGATAATAATTTAGATTTTCAAGAATATATGATAATACCTAATAGAGATACTGTTAAAGAAAGAATAAGAGTAGCATCAGAAGTATTTCATAGTTTAAAGAAAACATTAAAAGAAAAAGGATACTCTACAGGAGTAGGAGATGAAGGTGGATTTGCACCTAATTTAGGAAGTAATAAAGAAGGATTTGATTTAATAGAAGAAGCAATAAAAAGAGCAAATTATATTCCAGGTAAAGATGTATTTTTAGGCATAGATGTTGCAGCAAGTGAATTTTATAAAGACGGATATTATAATATTGATAATAAAAAACTTACTACAGAAGAATTAATTAACTTTTATCAAGAATTAGTAAATACTTATCCAATAATATCTATAGAAGATCCTGTAGATCAAAATGATTGGGAGGGATTTAAAACAATAACAGAAAAATTAGGAGATAAAATACAATTAGTAGGAGATGACTTATTTGTAACTAATAAAGAATGTTTACAAAAAGGAATAGATATGCATGCAGGTAATGCAATACTATTAAAAGTAAATCAAATAGGTACAATAACTGAAACATTAGAAACAATAGATTTAGCACGTAAAAATGGCTATAAAACAATAATATCTCATAGAAGTGGAGAAACAGAAGATACAACAATTGCAGATTTATCTGTAGGATTAAATTTAGGTCAAATTAAAACAGGTTCAATGTCAAGAAGTGAAAGAATGGCTAAATATAATCAATTACTAAGAATAGAAGAAGATTTAATAAATAAAAATTAATTTATTTAAACCCCAACTATCTGTTGGGGTATTTTTATGCTAATTTATGACATAATAAATATGAAGATAGCGAAGAGTTATCGCAATTCTTTTTTCAATGAAAAAAGACATTAATAAATATTTATTAA
>CANRPF010000055.1 GCA_947632375.1 uncultured Bacilli bacterium | reverse complement strand
AGAAGTTAAGCACTCAAACGCCGACGATAGTGGAAATGCTAAAATAGGAAGTTGCCTTCCTTTTTTTGTGCTTTGAAATAATGATGTAAATTTATATAAAAATATATTGATATCATTATATTTTTTATTTATAATTATTCTAGGTGATAATAATGGATTACAAAATTACGTCAAGAAGTGAAGAAGACACAATGGAATTAGCAGAAAATATAGAATCAGAAAAGTTTCCCGGAATGGTAATCTGTTTAGATGGAGAATTGGGCAGCGGAAAAACTATATTTGTAAAAGGATTTGCAAAATCATTAGGATTAGAAGAAACCATAACAAGTCCAACATTTAATATTGTAAAAGAATATTTAAATGGAGAGCTACCTTTGTATCACATGGATGTCTATAGAATTGAAGAAAATGATAATGGTGTCGGTATAGAAGATTATTTTGATAAAGATGGTGTAACTATAATTGAATGGGCTGAACTTATTGAAGATAGCCTTCCAGAAGAAAGACTTGATATAAAATTCAAAATAATTGATGAAGATACAAGAATCATAAAACTTACTCCTCATGGACAAAAATATGAAGATATTGTAAATTTTGTCATATAATATTAATATACAGTCAAAATATAAAAAATTATTGACTTTTTTTTTATATTAACATATAATTTTAAATGGTACATTTTTATTAATTTATGTGATTTTTTGATGTGGGAAGTTAAAGAGTTGCTATAAATTGTGAAAGGAAAATATTATGAAAACATTTATGGAAAAAAAGGAAACTGTTAATCGTAAATGGTATGTTATTGATGCGGCAAACTTACCATTAGGTAGAGTAGCAACTAAAGCAGCAAATATTTTAAGAGGAAAACATAAAGTTACTTATACTCCTCATGTTGATTGTGGCGACTATGTTATAATTGTAAATGCTGATAAAGTTAAATTAACAGGAAATAAATTAGAACAAAAAATTTATTATAATCACTCTGGATATCCAGGAGGATTAAGAGAACGTAAAGCTAAAGTTATGATAGAAAAATATCCTGTAGAAATGGTAGAAAGAGCAGTAAAAGGAATGATACCTCACAATAGATTAGGTAGAAGTACTGCAAAAAAACTTTTTGTTTATGCTGGACCTGAACATAAACATAGTGCTCAAAAACCAGAAACTATAACAGTTGATTAGGAGGTTAACAAATGAAGAAAAATGTATTTACTGCAACAGGAAAAAGAAAAAATGCCGTTGCGCAAGTAAGAATGGTTCTTGGAAGTGGAAAAATAACTATTAATGGAAAAGATGTTAACGAATATATGCCATTTCCAACATTAGTAATGGATTTAAAACAACCTTTAGTTGTAACTAATAATGAAAACACTTTTGATATAACTGTTACTGCCAAAGGTGGAGGTTTTTCAGGCCAAACAGGTGCAATAAGATTAGGAATAACAAAAGCTTTATTAGAATTTGATGCAGAGAATGCAGAAAAAGAAGATTCTTATAGAAAAATATTAAAAGCTCAAGGATTTATAAGAAGAGATCCAAGAGTTAAAGAACGTAAGAAATATGGATTAAGAAAAGCTCGTAGAGCACCACAATTTTCAAAACGTTAATTTATTCAAAAGAAAGTTCGAATTTCGAACTTTTTTGTTATTTTATATTATTAAAAAATCATGTATTATATAATTAATAGAAATTATGGAGGGAATATGAAAATAATATTTGGAACAACAAGTTTAAGAAAACAACAAGACTTAAAAATACTAATAGATTTATTAAAACTCGATATTCAAGTTTTAGACTTAAATGACATAGGTTGGGATAGAGGCGAGATTGTAGAATATGGTAAAACAATAGAAGAAAATTCTTTAATAAAAGCTAATGCAATATTAAATTTCTGTAAAGATAAAAACTTAAATTATCCAATTATTACAGATGACTCCGGGTTATTTTGCGATGGATTAAATGGAGAACCAGGAGTTTATACAGGAAGATATGCAGATGAAGAAATTAAACAAAATCCTAACTTACCTCAATATCAAAGCGTTTTTAAATTATTAAAAAAATTAGAAAATAATAAAAACAGGAAAGCCAGCTATAGATCTTGTGTTACATGTATGATGCCAGATGGAACGTTTTTTCAAGAATTTGGTGAAAGTAGTGGTCATATATCAAAAAAAATTATTGGTAACTTAACGAAACCTTATTTGTATTCAATTTTTGTTCTAAATAATTCTAATAAATCTTTAGATAATTTAACTAACGAAGAATTAATAAATACATATAGATTTAATTCATTAAAGAAAGTATTAACTAAAATGAATATTGAATAATTTTATATTGAAAAATAAAATCAAATATTATAATATATCTAAAGTGATATAAATTATGAAACATGCAATTGATTTTTTGAAACAATTAAATATAAAAAAAGAAGATTATGTTGTAGTCGCTTGCTCAGGTGGAAGCGACTCTATGGCGTTAATGTATTTGTTAAATAATTTTGGCTATAAAGTTGTATGTTCCCATGTAAATCATAATTTAAGAAAAGTAAGTGATGAAGAATATAAATTCGTAGAAAATTATTGTAAAAATAATAATATTATTTTTGAAGGTATGAAAATTAAAAAATACAAAAATAATAAATTTTCTGAAAATGAAGCAAGAAAAAAAAGATATTCATTTTTTGAAGAAATATTAAAAAAATATAATTCATCATATCTTTTTACAGCACATCATGGAGATGACTTAGTAGAAACTATTCTAATGAGACTTATTAGAGGAAGCAGTTTAAATGGATATAAAGGATTTAGCAAAATGTCTCAATATAAAAATTTTTATATAATTAGACCACTAGTTTTTTATACTAAAAAAGAAATAATTTCTTATGTTGAAAAAATGGATATTCCTTATGTTTCAGATGAAAGTAACTTTTCAAGAAATTATACTAGAAATAGAATAAGACTAGATATCCTGCCATCATTAAAAAAAGAAAATGAAAATGTTCATATAAAATTTTTAAACTTTAATACTGAAATAGAAAAAGCATATAATTTTATTAACGAAGAAGTAAAAGAACATATAAAACAAAATTTTAATATAGATAAATTAGAATTAGATTTAATAAAATTTAAAAAAATAAATAGTTATATTCAAGAAAAAGAATTAGAAGAAATATTAAATATTGTTTATAAAGAAAATATAACTTGTATAAATAAAAATCATTTAGAACAATTAACTAAATTAATAAATAAAGATGGAAATAAAGTATTAAATTTTCCAAATAATATACAAGTTTTAAAAACTTATGATAAATTAGAATTTAATACTGAAAATAAAATAAATGAAGATTATTATTACGAATTAAAAGACGAAATTGATATTCCACTTGGCAAAATAAAATATATAAAAGATATTGAGTGTAAAAGCAACTATATTTTAAAATTAAATAGTAGAGATATTAAATTACCTTTAATTATTAGAAATAAACGAGATAATGATTATATGTATGTAAAAAATCTTAAAGGTAAAAAAAGTATAAAAAAAATATTTATAGATGAAAAGATTAATATTAATTTTAGAAAATTATGGCCTATAGTAACTGATAGTGATAATAATATTTTATGGATTCCAGGTTTAAAGAAAAGTGAATTTGACTGTTGTGATACAGGTTTTTATGATATAATAGTAAAGTACGAAAAAAAAGGAGAATGAAATGAAAAAGAATAATGTAACTAAACAAACAATGCCATATATTGTTTTAATGGCAGTAATATTAGGAACTTTATTATTCTATAATATTGGAAGAACTAAAGTTAATGAAATAACTTATGATGAGTTAATATCAGAATTAAGTAAAGATACAGTTGAGTCTATAGAAGTAACTCCTAAAAGTAACGCAGGTGTATTTAACATAAGTGGTACTTTAGAAAGTTATGGTAAAGACGAAATATTTAAAGTTAATGTGCCTTTATCAGAAACTGTTTTAGATAGAATTTTATCTTATGCAGATAATAATGAATTTAAAGTTGAAACTAAAACTAATCCAGAAAATTCTAGTATAGTAACTATTTTGATAAATGTAGTTCCATTTGTATTACTTATAGTTGCAACATTTTATTTATTTTCTAAGATATCTGGTGGTAATAAAAATTCAATGGATTTCGGAAAAAGTAGAGCTAAACTTAGTGAAGATGGTGGCCGAGTAAGATTTACTGATGTTGCTGGGTTAAATGAAGAAAAAGAAGAAGTTGCTGAGTTAATAGACTTCTTAAAAAATCCAAAGAAATTTCAAAAATTGGGAGCTAGAATCCCTAAAGGAGTATTATTAGTTGGTCCTCCAGGAACAGGAAAAACTTTGCTTGCAAAAGCAGTAGCTGGAGAAGCAAATGTTCCATTTTATTATATAAGTGGATCTGATTTCGTAGAATTATTCGTAGGTATAGGTGCTAGTCGTGTAAGAGATATGTTTAAACAAGCAAAACAATCTGCACCTTGTTTAATATTTATTGATGAAATAGATGCTGTTGGAAGACAAAGAGGTACAGGCTTAGGCGGTGGACATGATGAAAGAGAGCAAACATTAAATCAATTATTAACAGAAATGGATGGTTTTGGTGCTAATGAAGGTATTATAATTATAGCCGCAACTAATAGACCTGACGTTTTGGATCCAGCATTATTAAGACCTGGAAGATTTGATAGACAAGTAACTGTTAGTTTGCCTGATCAAAAGGAAAGAGAAGCAATATTAAAAGTTCATGCTAAGGATAAAATTTTTGATGAAACTGTAAATTTAGAAAATTTATCTAAGAGAACTCCTGGATTTAGTGGAGCAGATCTAGAAAACTTACTAAATGAATCAGCACTTCTTGCAGTAAGAAGAAATAAGAGTGCTATTGGCATGGAAGAAATTGATGAAGCAACTGATAGAGTATTAATGGGACCAGCGAAAACTAGTAGAAAAATTACAGATAAAGAGAAAAAATTGGTTTCTTTACATGAAGCAGGTCATGCTGTAATAGGATTAAAGTTAGAAGATGCTAATGAAGTTCATAAAATAACTATAATTCCAAGAGGTATGGCGGGCGGATATACAATGATGTTACCAAAAGAAGAAAAAATTTCAATTATGACTAAAAAAGAACTTTTGGCAAGCATTACAGGCCTTTTAGGCGGCCGTGTTAGTGAAGAATTATATTTTGGAGAGATTTCAACAGGAGCTAGTGATGATTTCTCTAAAGCAACTAAAATAGCACGTAGTATGGTTACTGAATATGGAATGAGTGATTTAGGACCCGTTCAATTTGAACATAAAGAAGAAGGAGTATTTTTAGGTAGAGATTATAATAAATCAAGAAACTTCTCTGATGCTGTTGCTCTTGAAATAGATCAAGAAGTAATAAAAATAGTAAATGAATGTTATAAAAAAGCTACTAAAATATTAAAAGAAAATGAGAAATTAGTTAAACTTTTAAGTGATACATTAATAGAAAAAGAAACAATTACTAAAGAAGAAATAGAAGAATTAGTATCAAATGGAAGTTTAAAATCTGAAAGAAATAAAAAAGAAGAAAAAGAAACTGAAAATAGTGAAGAAGAATAGTTTCTTTTTTTAAATTATAAAAATGAAGAGAAAAAATCTTTAGACAATTATATATATATATGGTAAAATTAAATGTATGTAGGAATGTAAAAAAAGGCAGTGATTAGTATGACAAAAATTATATCTTTAGTAAATCAAAAAGGTGGAGTAGGAAAGACTACTTCTAGTATAAATTTATCAGCATCTTTAGGTAAATTGGGTAAAAAAACCTTACTTATTGATTTAGATCCTCAAGGAAATGCTACTACAGGGTTAGGTATAAATAAGGGAGAGATTTCATATAGTGTATATGATGTCTTAACTGAAAAATGTAATATATCACAAGCAATAATTAAAACTAAATTTAAAAATTTATCTATGCTTCCTGCTACTATAAATTTAGCAGGAGCAGATATAGAATTATTGGAAAAATCCTATCAAAATTCTTCTTTTAAAAAGAATGAACAATTAAAAAATGCTATATCTAAAATAGAAAATAAATATGATTATATAATTATAGACTGCCCTCCTTCATTAGGATTACTTACTACTAATGCATTAGTTAGCAGTGATTCAGTAATAATACCTGTACAATGTGAATTCTTCGCATTAGAGGGAATAACTCAACTTTTAAACACTATAATTATGACACAAACTAGATTGAATCCTAAATTAAAAATTGAAGGTGTTTTGCTAACATTACTTGATTCTAGAACTGTATTAGGATTAGAAGTAGTAGAAGAAGTAAGAAAATTTTTCAAAGAAAAAGTATTTAATACTATAATCCCAAGACTTATAAGATTAGTCGAAGCTCCAAGTCATGGAGAACCAATAATTGAATACGATCCACTAAGTCGAGCAGCAGAAGCATATTTGAATCTAGCTAAGGAGGTTATTTTAAGAGATGGAGAATAAAAGGAAAGCATTAGGCAAAGGCTTAGAACAATTATTTAATAGTGAACCATTAAATATGGAATCTTTAAATAATTTTGAACAAGAATTAGTTAATAATACTAGTGAAAATGATATAAAAGAAATAGAAATAAAAGATATAAGAAGTAATCCTCATCAACCTAGAACATATTTTGATGAAGAAGCTTTAAAAGAATTATCTGAATCTATTAAAATACATGGAGTTATAGAACCAATAATTGTTAAAAAAAGTATAAAAGGATATGATTTAGTTGCAGGTGAAAGAAGAACTAAAGCTGCTAAATTAGCAGGATTAACTGTTATACCCGCTATTATAAAAGATTTTACAGATCAACAAATGATGGAAATAGCATTAATTGAAAATATCCAAAGAGAAGATTTAAGTCCAATAGAAGAAGCAATTGCTTATAAAAACTATATAGATAAAACAGGTTATACTCAAGAAGAAGTAGCTTCTAAATTTGGTAAATCAAGAAGTTATATTACTAACTTAATTGGTCTTTTAAATTTACCTGAAAATATTCAAAATCAAGTATCTAACGGAACAATTAGTATGTCTCATGCTAGGGTTTTAAGTAAAATTGAAGATGCTGTTTTAATAAATGATTTAGCAGAAAAAATTATAAATGAAGGAATAAGTGTAAGAGATTTAGAAGATTTAAGTAGAGATGAAAGTGTTGTAAAAAAGAATAAAATATCTAGAGTTACAACTCAAAGTTCTAAATTCAAATTATATGAAAGAGTATTACAAGATGTTATTGGAACTAAAGTACAAATTTCAAAAAATAAAATTTCAATACCTTTTGATTCTGAAAAGGATTTAGAAAGAATATTAGAAATATTAAATATTGATATAGAAGGTGTTTAATATGCTAGAAGATTTTTTAAAACTTCTTTGCACAAAAAAAGTTTATGGTACGATTATAATCGTATTTATGATGCTAATAATTTATACTACTTTAAATAGTTTTTTAAATAAAATTGTTATAAAAGGAAAAAATGATTTAGAAAGAAAAAGAAAAAAGACTGTTATTACTTTATTTAATAACTTATTAAAATATATAATTATTATAGTAATGATATTAGTATTATTAAACTTATATGGTATTAATACTACAAGTATAATAGCAGGATTGGGAATTGTTGGAGTAGTTATAGGTTTTGCATTACAAGATGCATTAAAAGATATTATAAGTGGAATTACTATTATAATGGATAACTATTTTGTAGTAGGTGATTATGTAGATTTTAATGGCTTTGTTGGAACAATTATTGAATTTGGATTAAAAACTACAAAAATTAAAAAAATGACAGGAGAAATATATTCAATTTCTAATAGAAATATAGATAAAATTATAAATATAAGCCAAGAAAAATCTAATATTTATTTAACTATTCCAACAGCATATGAAGAAAATTACGATAAAGTAGAAAAGATAATAACTGACGTTTTAAATGAAGCTAAAAAGAAATATAAAGAAGTTAATGAAGTTGAATTTTTAGGAATAGATAATTTAGCAGAATCTTCAGTTAATTATTTAGTAAGAGTTAAATGTGAAAGAGAAACTCAATATAATTTAAGAAGAGCAATTCTTAGAGATATAAAAATAGCTTATGATAAAAATAAAATAAAGATACCTTATAATCAATTGGAGGTACATAATGGAACCAAATTATAAAATAGGGGACAAAGTTATAATGAAAAAAAAACATGCTTGCCAAACGAACGAATGGATTATAACTAGAGTTGGCGTTGATGTTAAGATAAAATGTATAAATTGCAATAGAGAAATAATGTTAGATAGATTAGACTTTGAAAAAAAGATGAGGAGAATAATAAATGAAAAAGATTAAAAAAATAAGAGAGAAGATAGTTCTTCATCCAATAATGTCTTTTCTTATATTAATTTTAATAACGATAGGTATTAGTGGGTTAATATCATTATTTGATATATCTAGTTCATATAATACTGTTAATACAAAAACTAATAGTTTAGTACCTAATTTAGTAACTGTAGAAAATTTATTTAGTTTAAGCGGATTAAAATATATATTTAGCAATACAGTTGCAAATTTTGCATCATTTACTCCACTAAGTATGTTATTAATTACTTTATTAGGTATAGGTATAATGGATAAAACAGGTTTTTTAGATACTTTGTTTTATGTTTTAACAAGAAAATTGAGAAAAAATATAGTAACATTTATATTAGTATTAATATGTATATTATCTAGTATTGGAGGAGATTTATTTTATATAGTAATAATACCATTGTCGGCATTATTATTTAAATATGGTAAGAGAAATCCACAGGCTGGTGTAATAACTGCATTTGCAGCGATTAGCTGTGGTATAGGGTTGAATTTTGTAATAAGTTCAATTGATTCATCATTACTAACATATACAAAAGATGCTGCTAATTTAGTAAAAGCTACAGAAAGTTTTTCAGTAACTAGTTTTACAGTAATTATGATATTTGCAGTAATTATTTTATCTGTAATAATAACAAATATAACAGAAAAATATATTATTCCTAGATTAGGTAAATATGAATTTGATGAAGAAGAAGAAAAAGTAGTAACTAAAAAAGAATTAAAAGCTTTATATATTTCTTTAATTGTTGGTGCAATATATTTAGTAATATTTATATATAATATTATACCAGGAGTACCATTTGGTGGAAATTTACTAGATTATACACAAGAGTTATATATTGATAAATTATTTGGATATAATTCATTTTTCAATTCTGGATTTGTATTTGTAATAACAATGTTATTCTTTATACTTGGATTAGTTTATGGAATAATAACTAAAAATATAAAAAATCAAAAAGATGTATGTGATAATTTAAGTCATTCTTTAGATCATATGGGTAAAGTTTTAGTATTAATATTCTTTGCTTCTGTGTTTATTTCTGTATTAAAATATTCTAATATAGGTTCTTTAGTTGCTACATGGTTTGCAAACTTTATAGAAAATAGTAATTTTACAGGAATTCCATTAATATTATTGTTATTTTTCCTATCCGGAGTACTTACTTTAATATTGCCTCAATCACTTTTAAAATGGTCAATATTAAGTCCTTCAGTTGTAAAAACATTTATGAATGTTGGAATTACTCCAGAATTTGCACAATTAATATTTAGAGCAGGGGAATCTGTTACTTATGCTTTAACTCCTGTAATGGCTTATTTTGTTATTTATCTTGCTTATTTAGGTTTATATGATCAAGAAAATAAAGGGATAGGGTTATTTAAAGCTGTAAAATACATGGTTCCATATTCATTAGCAACAATGTGTATGTGGATTGTTTTGTTAATATTATGGTATTTAATTTCTTTACCTATTGGTATAGGTGTATTCCCTGTAATTTGAAGTTATTAGAGAAAAGAATGTCATTAAAATAGAATGTCACCAAATAAGTAAAATATCATACTTTATACTAGAGGTGAATATCATGAACGAACGAGCACTTAAAGGCGTGGTCATAGACGCTGGCCATGGAGGTATCGGTTAAATCCAAAAATAGAAGAAATGACTATTTTGGTAAGTAAATACAAGAGTTTAAGGTA
>CANRPF010000054.1 GCA_947632375.1 uncultured Bacilli bacterium | reverse complement strand
GGAATCCTATCCATTGTTATATTCATGATATTTTATATTATAATGGAGTTGACCTTAGAGAAAAGGGCGCTCTTATGAGATATAAAATGCTTGATAAAGTATGGCATAAACATCAGTTATATAAATATCCTTTTCTTGAATTGGCCGAACCAATTTATGAAAATATTTGGGAAGCTGCTTCGCAAGCTCTTGCAAGGGGAGAGGAAGGCTTAGTACTAAGGAAAAAAGATGGTCTTTATTTTCCTGGGAAACGCCCCGCAAGAATTACTGCGAAAATTAAAAAACTAGATAATTTAGATTTAGTATGCGTTGGCTTTAATAAAGCAAGGGCAGAGTATACCGGAAAAGACATTGAAAATTGGCCCTATTGGGCGCTTAAAGTTCCAGAAAGAGTTGTAGTTAATCAATGTAAATACGGTAATGATGCTTATATTCCTGTAACAAAATATTATTATTTTGGATATAATACTGCTTTAGAAGTTGGCGCATATGATGATAATGGTAATCTTATTAAAATTGGAACTGTAAGTTCTGGAATGACAGATGAATTGCGGAAAGACACTACAGAGCATCCTGAAAAATATCTTGGACAAGTTTGTTCTATCAGATGCATGAGTAAAAATAATGAATCTCAGACATTGCGGCATCCTGTCTTTACGGGCTGGAGACCTGATAAGAATAAAGAACAATGTCTACTAAGTGAAATTTTTCCTAGTTGACGAAAAAATTATTTTTTGATATACTATTAAGGAAAGATAAATATGACTCGCAAGTAGCGAAAAAAATTTATTAATGAGTTAGTTGATTTAGAATTAACTCTAGAATCTGATAATTTGACATCAGAAAATCGTAATCAAATTGAAGAAAGAATAATGCAAATTACCAGAAATTTTCATGGACTTACTGAAATGTTAGAAGTCGATGAAGAAGTTCAATCTATTTTAATTAAAAAACAACAGGAGAATTAATCGTTATGGCTATGAAAGAAAATTCTAAGACTATTTTTAACTATCTGAAGGATCACGTCGGAGAGGACCTCACTGCTAATGATGTCGCTGAAGTTCTGGGAATGGATCCCCGCAGTGTAAATGGTACTTTTACCGCTCTGCAAAAGAAGGGTTATGGGGTGCGCGAAGAGGCTGAGATCGAGTATGATGATGGTACTCATAAGAAGGTTAAGTATCTGCGTTTGACCGAAGAAGGCATGGCTTATGATCCTGATGCCATTGAAGAGCAGAAGTAATTAAGTTAAAGTTTTAAAAACAGGAGATATAATAAAATCTCCTGTTTTTAATATTAAAAATAATGATTAGTATTACAGTAATTTTTATTTTAATTTTATGGGATTTAGCAATTGTTTCTTGGGATAGAAAACAACAAATAAATCTTTTAGAATATTAGTATGACCAAGAAGAAATTCAAGAACTAGATAATAAAATTAAAGAAAAAGAAGAATGTTTACTTGAAGTTTCAAATCAATTAGATAATTTACATGATGCAATTTTAAGTGCGCAGGAATTAATTAATTCTTTAAGAGAAACTGAACATTGTTTATCTCGAATTTCTTTACAAAATTCTGATAAAGCAAAAGAAAAGCATAAATTAAATTTAACTCAACAAGATATCAATGATATTCAATTATTAAGGAATCTTCAAATCAATTTTTCAAAGAAAGATATTATTGACAAATTGATTTGGGAAACTTATATTAAACCTGCATATGATATTCTTATGGTGCAACTTGATTTATCAATAGGCGGACAGAAGAGTGGAATTTATAAAATTACAGACCAAAAATCTGGTCTTGCTTATGTGGGACAATCGGTTAACCTAAAAGAACGCTTTCGTACGCATATAAAGAACGGATTAACCTGGACGCCGCAATCGAATAAGTTATATCAAGAAATGCAAAAAGATGGAGTTGAGAATTTCACCTTCCATATTCTTGAATATACTTCAAAAGCTAAATTAAATGAAAGAGAAGCTTATTGGATTGATTTTTATAATACTAAAGATTGTGGTTTAAATGGAACACGAGGAAACGGAACGTAATTATGAATATAAATATTATTGAACCGAAAGTTGAATTTGTTACTCCTATTAATGGAGAGATTATTTTAAAAAGAATTGAAGAGTGCGGCCGTACTTGTTATCAATCTCAGGGGAAGATCTCCAAAGATGACACTAGTGCAAGAAGATTCGCAGCTAATATTATTAGAAGAGGCCATGAATCAGTTCTTGAACATTGTTCTTTTACTGTAAGGTTCATAGTTGATCGTGCTATTGCTAATGAAATTATAAGACATAGAATCGCATCATTTTCGCAAGAATCAACTAGATATGTAAATTATTCTGATGAAGGACCTACTTTTGTTAAACCTAATTTCTTTAAAACAAAAGAAGATGAGCAGCTGTGGAGAGATACTATGGCATCACTTGCGCAAACATATAAAACTATGATTGAACATGGTATGACTCCGCAAGAAGCTCGCTGCGTTCTTCCAAATAGTTTAAAAACAGAACTTATTATGACTGCAAATATTAGAGAATGGAGACATTTTCTTAAACTTAGAACTGCTCCAGCAGCACATCCGCAAATGCGGCAAGTTGCTTGTCAATTGTTAGATATGTGTAAAGAAAAGATTCCGGTCTTATTTGACGATATTAATTATTAATGTTATAATTTATTTATAAAAATTAAGGAGAAAATTATGAGCAAAAAGAATTTTATTAATCAGACACACTTGGAAGGTTATCTTTATTCGCACAAGCTCGAAGAGGCTGAAGCTGGTCCTACCAGCGCTCATCCTGGTACAAAGTATATTAGAGGAGACATCTTTATTGCTACAGATGAAGAGCGATTGAATGTAATCCCTGTTCATTATACTTATGTTACTCCCACTACTAACAGCGGTGCTGCGAATAGAACATATGCAATTTTGAAGAATATTATTGATGGAAAGATTGGAACACATATGGATGACGGCCCTGAGAAGGCTGCAATGGTACGTGTTGACTCCTCTATTGCTTTGAATGAATGGCATGATCAAAGAGATCCAAATCATCCTCTTGTTTCTCAGAAACGGAACGAAGGTGGATTTATTCATCTTGTTACAGATAGGCTAAAAGATATTGAAGAGAGAGCTACTTTTAATACTGATATCGTTATTACAAGTACTAAAAGAATTGAAGCTAATGATGAACGCGGATTGCCTGAAAAAGTAATTGTAAAAGGTTACATTTTCAATTTCCGTGGAGATGTTCTTCCCGTTGAATATTCAGTTTTGAGTCCTCGTCCTATGGATTATTTTGAAAATATTGGTGCTACAAAAAATAATCCTGTATTTACTAGAGTATCTGGTCAGCAAGTTTCTCAAACAATTGTAAAAAAGGTAGAAGAGGCTTCTGCTTGGGGTGATACTAAAATCACTACAGTTTCTAGTTCTTATAAAGATTTTGTCATTACTTTTGCTCTTCCCGTGCCATATGAATGGAATGATGAAAGTACTTTGACAGCTGAAGAGCTTGCGGAAAAGCTTGCTAAGAGAGAACTTGATCTTGCAGAATTGACTAAAAGAGAAGATACCTATCGTAAGAACAAGGCATCTGCTGCAATTACTACTAATAAAGCGACTTATGATTTTTAATGGAGGAATAACTAATGATTAATTTGATGAATCTTTAGCCCCATAAAGTAAGTCGTGACCTTAGTGGATATATTACTTATATCTATGGAGGTCCTGGCATTGGTAAGACAACATTTGGTTCTAAGATGCCAAAACCTCTTTTACTTGCGGCAGAGCGTGGGTTTTAACGCTCGTTTAATGAAGTAATTCATTATTCACTATTGATCTAATTGCGGGAAACCCCTTAGAGCTTTAACAACCAAACTATTATAGTAATGTAATGGTGGCAAAGGTAATGACTAAGGTATGGTAATATCGTTAAAGATTGGGCAATCCGCAGCCAAATTCCTAGTTAATTAGGAAGAGGTTCAACGACTATCCAAATAGTGACGTAAAACCGTCTATAGGAGTAGGGCTTAGTAATAAGTGGGTGAGAATCCCTTAAATCGAAATGGTCAACTCCTACAAAGGAGAAAAGATATAGTCTATTCTTAATTGAAAGATTAAGTAGCAAAGATAATGCAATTCCTGGAATTATGGTTCAAGATATCTTTTCTTGGAGCGATATGAAACAAGTGCTTAGAGAACTGAAGAAACCGGAAGTAAGAGAATTGTTTTCTTCTATTATAGTTGATACAGCAGATGTAATGAGTGATTATTGTCAAAAATATATTTGTAATCAACTTGGTATTGAAAGCATTGGAGATGGCGGATGGACCAATAATGGTTGGTCACGTTATAAGAAAGAATTTGAAGATGTCTTTCGTACTCTGACTCAGCTTGGATATGCTGTTGTTTTTATTAGTCATGGAAAAGAAAAGACTATTAAGCCTCAATATGGAGACGAATATCAACAAATTTGCCCGTCTCTTCAAAGTTCTGCGGAAACAGTCCTTGAGAACATGGCAGACTTGATTGGGTATGCGCATTTGGTTATGAAAGATAATACTCCAGTAAGAGTATTGACTTTAAGATCTTCAGATAATAGTATTATTTGTAAAAGTCGATTTGCTCGTATAAAGCCTGAAATTGAATTTACTTATGATGCTTTACAAAAAGCTTTGGTTGAAGCTATTGATCAAGAAGCAAATGAACATAATAATCAATTCATTACAGATGATCCTAATAAAACAGTTGAAGTTAGGGAATATAATTATAATGAGCTTATGAATCAATTTAATACACTAGTTAAGCAATTGATGACAAGCAATCCAGAAAACGCAAAGAAAATTACTGCAATTACAGATAAGATTCTTGGTAGAGGAAAGAAAGCTGGAGATTGTACTGAATCTCAATGTGAACAACTTGATTTAATTGTTTCAGAGCTTCAAGCTTTATTGAAGTAATTTTAATAGGATAGATCAAGATATCTTGATCTATCCTATCTTGTAAATAATTATGGCAAAACATTTAGTTAAATGCTTAGTATGCGGCCAAACTTTTGATGCAAATATTGAGCCTTATAAAATGAAAGGCCGCAGGTATATACATTTTAATTGTAAATTAGATGAAGATAAAGATAAATTAATTGATTATATAAAACAGTTATTTAATTATACAACATTACCAGCAAAAGTTAATAAACAATTACAAAAGTTTATTAAAGAAAATGGTTATACATATTCTGGAATATATAAAACTTTAATTTATTGGTATGAAATTAAAAAATCAGATATTGAGAAAGCTAATGGCGGAATAGGTATTGTAGAATATATTTATGAAGAAGCTAAAAAATACTGGCAATCAATAGATACCGCAAAAGAAAAAAATCAAAACGCTAAAGAAATGGAAATTACAAAAGTTGAAGTTCATATTTCTGCACCCAAACGACAACCGATGAAACAATATCGTAAACAATTCACTTTTTTGGAGGATGAGAATGAACAATAAATATGTTGATGTAGCAGCTATTACACAAATTATTGGCTGCGTTTTCAATAATCCTTCATTATTAGATGAAAGAGATAAATACATAATTAGCGAAAATGATTTTTTTGAAGACTTTCATAAAGTGGTATTTGGAAGTATTTATAATATCTATATGACAGGCAGTAAGGTTAGTATCAATACTATAATTGATTATTTATCTGGACGTCCAAAATATAAAACCATTTTTAAAAAGAATAAAGGTATAGAATATTTAGCAGAAGCTACTCGCACAGCGAGAGAAGAAGAATTCAACTATTACTATAATAGATTAAAGAAGTTTTCATTATTACGAGCTTATGACAATGTTGGAATTGATGTTTCTTTTATATATGATCCAATTAATGTAATTGATATTAAAAAGAAACAAGAGCAAGAAGATTGGCTTGATAATCATACTCTTACAGAAATTGCGGAATGTATTGATAAAAAAATTGAAGATATTAAATATAAATACATTCAAGATGATATGAGTGATGGATATCAAGCGGGAGAAGGAATTCTAGAATTAATTGAAGATCTTGAAAAAACTCCTGAAATAGGAATTCCATTATATGGATCTTTAATTAATACGGTGACGAGAGGAGCTAGACTAAGAAAATTGTACCTTAGATCAGCTCCGACCGGATCGGGCAAGACTCGTTCAATGATCGCGGATGCTTGTACTTTTGCTTGCGGGAAACTCTATAAAGATGGATATGGCTGGATAAAATATGGTTCTAAAGAGCCTACACTTTTTATCGCAACAGAACAAGATAAAAGTGAAGTTCAAACAATGATGTTAGCATTTCTTTCTAATGTTAACGAAGATCATATCTTGCGCGGAGACTACCTAGAAGGGGAGCGCCAGCGAGTAATAGAGGCCGCACAGTTGTTACAAAATAGTCCTATTTGGGTTGAAGAATTGCCAGACTTTTCTTTACAAGATGTTGAGAATAAAATAAAAAAGAATATTAGAGAGCATGATGTGAAGTATGTGCTCAATTAAATGGGCTGTGTTATACTTTTCCCTATTGACCGTAGGGGGTTTACAAAAAAAGTAAGCTAACGGGGAAGCCTAAGTCAAAAAGATATGGTAATCCCGTGGGAAAAAATTTGGACAAATTTCTTGAATCCTCTTGATTATTTTCATACATATATTAGAAAATAAAAAAAGGAGGATTTTTATGGGAATTATTTATTGCTATACAAATCTTATTAATAATAAAAAATATATTGGATAGACTATTAATCCGAAACAAAGATATGCCGCTCATAAAAGTAATGCTTTTAGTGTTAAAAATAAGGATTATGACCATCCTTTTTATAGAGCTATTAGAAAATATGGGTATACAAATTTTAAATATGAAATTTTAGCAATAGCAGATTCAATGGAAAAATTAAATGAATTGGAAATATATTTCATTGCTTTATTAAATACACAAGTTCCAAATGGATATAATATATTAGCTGGTGGGAAGAATGCTTCAAAGCCAATGTCTGAAGAAACAAAAAAGAAACTTATGAAAAGCCATGCTACACTTTCTGAAGAAGAAGTTATTGAATTGAGAAAAGCTTATGCTAATCATGAAAGTCCTATTAAAATTTATAATGAAAAGTATATACATAGAATGAATAAAAATGCTTTTATGAATATTTGGTCTGGGGCAAGATATAAAACAATCATGCCAGAAGTTTTTGAACCAGGCAGGCATACAAAATTAAATGAAGAAATAGTAAGATAGATAAAAATAGATAGAAAAAATGGTTTTACTTATAGTTAGCTAATAGATAAATATCATATTTGTAAATCAACAATCAGTGATATTTGTAGAGGTAAAACCTGGAAACATGTTCAAATTTAACCTGTATCGACTATCCTCGGATCGGAGGAGTAGAGCTACTATTGGTACGTAGCTCAAAACGGTATCGTAAAGATTTTTCTTTATTAAAATTTAGTCAGTACTACTAGAAATAGTAGAGGAATACGCTTCGATTATCTTCAAACATCACTTAAAATTCTTGAAGAAATTTCTCACAAATCTGGAGGAGTTAAATTACGGGAGGATAATATCTTATTTATGCTTTCTGCAAAATTAAAAGATATAGCTAACCAATATGGAATTTTTATTCTAACGGCTACTCAATTGAATGGTGATTATAGATCAAGCGACACGCCGGATCAGAATCTCCTCCGTGGTGCCAAGAGTATCGCAGACAGAGCTGATTGCGGGCTTATCGCCTTGCCAGTCTCTCAAGAAGATCTAGCTAAAATAGAGCCAATACTTGGTGCAAATCCTCTTTTCCCTATTCCCAATATGAAAATTTCAGTCTATAAAAATAGACGAGGTCCCTTTAAGGGAATATATCTTTGGTGTAGTGCAGATTTAGGCACCTGCCGCATTCAACCTCAGTTTGCAACTAAATGGGATTACGAACTTATTGATATTGCTGATATGCAAGTAATTGTTGATTAATATGTCACGTTATTATAATAAAGACTTATTAAAAGAAAAATTAGAATTAGAACAAATATATGATTTATTAGATTTATGGGGCGGCGAGCCTGAATATACAGATGGAGGTTTAATAGCAACAACTATTTGTCACAATCCACCAGGACTTGGCAGTAGAAAATTATACTATTATCAAAATACTCAACTATGTCATTGTTATTCAGGCTGTGCTGAGCCCTCTTTTGATATTTTTGAACTTTGTATTAAAGTTATGAAAATTCAAAAGAATTTAGACTGGGAATTATATGATGCTATGGATTTTATAGCTTCATATTTTGGATTTGAAGGAACTTCCGTGAACCAGCAATCAAATGAATTAGAAGACTGGGAAATCTTTAAAAGAAATATAGAGCTACCACCCCCTATTGTTGTTCCAATATTACAAGAATATAATTCAAATATTTTATCACGTTTTGCATATCCAAGAATTGAAGCTTGGGAACAAGAAGGTATTACGAAAGAAGTTCAACATAGAAATTTAATTGGGTATTATCCAGTAGAAGAACAAATAGTAATCCCTCACTTTGATATAAACAATAGACTTATAGGGATTAGAGGCAGATATTTATCAGATTATTATGCTGAAAGATATGGTAAATACAGACCATTGCATATAATGAATAAAGAATATAGCCATCCTTTAAGTATGAATTTGTACAATATAAACAATAGTAAAGAAGCAATAAGAAAATCTAAGATTGCTATTATATTTGAAAGTGAAAAATCAACTTTGCAATATCAATCTTATTATGGTTATAATAATGATATTTCAGTAGCTTGTTGCGGAAGTAATTTATCATATTATCAAGTTAATATTTTAAGGGACTTAGGGGTTAATGAGATTATTATTGCTTTTGATAGACAATTTCAAAAACGTTATGATGATGAATATCAAAAACTTATTAATAAATTAACTTCTATTTATAATAAATATAAAAATATGGTAAAAGTAACTATTATATTTGATAAAGATATGATAACCCCATATAAAGCAAGTCCAACAGATATAGGACCAGAAGTATTTGAAAAATTATTAAAAGAGAGAATTATATTATGAATTATGATTTAATTAATCCTATAAATCCTCTTTATTCTCCTATTGAATAGGTATTGGTAAACAGAGGAATTCCTTATAATGAAATTTATCATTATACGCATTTAACAAAAAAGGATAATTTATCCTGTGATCTTTTAAAAAATATCGATAAAGCTGCGGAAATGCTATTAAAACATATAAATGCGCAAGACGAGATTTATATGATCGTGGACAGCGATGCCGACGGATACACTGCTGCAGCGACGATGATGAACTATATTACAGAAGCATTTCCTAACATGAAAGATCATATTAGTTACTCTTTCCATGAAGGAAAGAAGCACGGTATTAATCTATTAGCCGTGCCAGCTTCTACAAAGTTAGTAATCGCAGCGGACTCATCAAGTAATGATTATGCCATTCATCAACAATTACATAGCTGCGGCATTGATGTATTAGTTCTCGACCACCACATTGCTGAAAAGGAATCTGAAAATGCTTGTGTGGTTAACAATCAATTGTGTGATTATCCTAATAAATCATTATCAGGAGTAGGAGTAGTTTACAAATTTTGTCAAAAGCTCGATGAAATTCTTCATATGCATTGCGCAGATAATCAATTAGATTTAGTTATGTTAGGTTTAATTGGTGATGTTATGGACCTCCGCAGTTTTGAGACAAGATATTTATGTGAATTAGGAATGCATCAAGTGCACAATCCATTTATTTCTTCAATGGCAGAAAAGAATGCATTTTCATTAAAAGGAGAATTAACACCTATCGGCGTTGCCTTCTATATTGTTCCTCTTGTTAATGCCATAACAAGAGTAGGATCAATGGAAGAGAAAGAACTTCTTTTTAAAAGTATGTTATATTCTGAAGCGTACAAAGAAGTTCCCTCTACTAAACGTGGATGCAAAGGTCAAACAGAAACAATAGTAGAGCAAGCTGTAAGAGTTTGCACAAATGTAAAAAATCGTCAAACAAAAGTAAGAGACGCGGCAGTTGAAACGATAGAAAGAGTTATTAAAGAATAGAATCTTTTAAATAAAAAGATTCTGATAGTGCGGATGCCAGAAGGATTCGCGGATAAATCAGTGCTTGGCCTAATTGCAAATGAATTAATGAATAAGTATCGTAGGCCAACGATGCTTTTAACAAAGTCAGGAAATTCTTGGGCGGGCTCCGCTCGAGGGATCATTTTA
>CANRPF010000053.1 GCA_947632375.1 uncultured Bacilli bacterium | reverse complement strand
CTAATTTGCTTTGCCATATTCATTGTATAACGTGTTTGTGGTATTTTATTTTTGCCATTATAAATAAAATAATGATGAAAAGATGTTGATCCTTTGTACCACGAACTCCACAAATCAACATATTCTTTAATATTATTCTTTATATCAGGATTATAATTATATTCTTTTTTTAAAAAATCTTCTATTTTCATTTTAAACCTCCTTATTCATAATATTTCCAATGCAATTTTCCTGCACTTTTTCTTTTTCCTTTACATACACTTGATATATGCCCATAGTTTATATTATTCTTTATACTTGCTTCTTTAGCACTTTCATAAACAATATTTGTTTCTATGCATATAATTCTTTTGACATTTAAAGGTTTATGTCCTTTTTTAAATTCAGTTCTAACACAAGCATGTTTTCCTTTATTTGCACTTGATATTTTTTTCTTCATTTCTTCTGTAATAATAACTTTTTGTCCTTTCTTAAATTCGGTTTTTGGTGAACTATGTTGTCCTTTATGTGATATACTTAATTTTTTTCTTGTTTCATCACTAGTTTTTCCTTTATGATTTCCTCCATTTTCTATATTATAGCCATAATGTCTATTATTAGATTTATATAAATTTATAAAAAATATTTCTAACAATTCAGCTTTTTCTTTTTCAGGACATATTGCGATTATTTCATGTTTTATATTATTCCAACCATATTTTTTTATTGCTCTAGAAAAATATATATTATCATTATAACCACGACCATTAGCCCATCTTTTTTCAGGTTCTTGCATTGTTATTCCTATATAAACTTTATTACTTGGAGATGTATGTTTATAAACTTTATACATTTTATCAACACCTTTATATATATTATATCACACCTTAAAAATCTATCAAAATGGTTTAATATCAGTCATTAATTTGTCATACCATGCCGAAATACTATACTCATGAGCATCAAGCGAGTCCACATCAAAACTACCATCGTCGAGCCGACAATCTTCATGTTTTTCGTCCCAAACCGCTTGTTTATATGAATTAATTAAATATTCACATTTTTTTAATATAAACATACGAGAATTAGCAAATAAATAACAATCAAGATAAATTCTGTCATTAATTTGTAACTTAATACAATTATCTATTTTTAACGGAATGCCTTTTTGCTGTAAATGTCTATTTAAACCAAAAGATAAAACTTCTCCAAGACTTCCCCAGTCGCCCCATGCGTGAGTAACTTTCCCATATTCTTTTACAATTTTATAATAAAATTTATCAAATTCTTCGTATATTTCTTCTGGTGTATAAAGTCCTTCTAAATTCACTTCATCCAAGCACCACACTTCTTTAAAATATGGCGTTATTCCAGTGCATTTAAAAGTTGTTTGTCCTCTTGTTGCCCCATAGTCTATTCCAATTGATACAATTAAAAAATTAATCTTGTTCCCATTTTTGTCAACAGCTTCATCTCTTATAAACATTTCAGGATTATTGGCAAATTGCTTATAAATAATTCCTTCTGCCATAACCCACAAACCGAGTATAAACCGTTCATAGAACACACCACCCATTGACTGATATTGTTGCTTCAAATTGTTGAAATAATCTTCGTTTTCTCGCTTAAGTATTTCATTATCATCAAAACTAAAAGTCCAAATAGCCTTCTCTATTTCTTCATTATCAATAATAAGTTCTTTTACCCAGTGTGTTGGGCTATCAGGGTTAGTAGTAGCATATAATTTAGCACCTTTAACTGATAAACGAGATAATAGCATAGAATAAAATTCAAATGGTATTTGTGTTAACTCATCAACATAAGCACCAGCCAAAGTCATACCACGGATTTTACTTTCAGCTCGCTCATCATTAGCACCCTCAAGCCATATCTTACGACCGAACAATACGCCCATTTTTTGAGATGTTGAATACACAAAGTTTTTACCAACTAAATCTTGTAATAAGCCAAGGCAATTACGCTTTAGCGAAGTAATAGTCTTACCTGTCATAAGAAATTCACTATTTTCAGGCATACTAGCAACGAATATAGCCCATTTTAGCAATGAAACATAAGTCTTACCACTACGAACGGAACCTGTTAACAAATTAATAACTTTATCATCAGCTAATAAAAAGTCAATTTGCTTTGGGTTTAACATTTCATTTAGAGTTTTTGACATTTTTAATTGCTCCTATTAATTCTTTTATTATTCCATCGTTTTGTTTTGTTTCGTCTTCAAAGTTAATTTTATCTCGCCAGTCAGTATAACGACGGTTTTTAAGCCAAAATATTTGTGCTCCTACATCTCCAGGAACATGCAAATCTCTTTTTAATAAATGTGTAACACCATCTTTGTCTAACTTTTCTTCTTCAATTCTGATTGTATATCCTACAGCTCTTTTAAATAACGCATCTTCAACCTCTAAATCAGCTTGTTCTTTGCCCTTGTCTAATGCTTCCTTAAAACGTGGGTAACGTTTTTTGTATTTGCACATGGTGTCTTCATTAAGACCAACATTTTCGGCTATCTTTTGTTGGGTAACGCCATTCATGCGCCAGCCTTTTATTAAAGCAAGTTTTTCTTCGAGAACACCATCACGTTCCCATTCTTCATATTTTGTTATAGTTGGCATTTTATCACCTACTCTTTTTGAATATTAGTTACATTATACCATAGTAAAATGCTTTAGTAAAAGTTATATAGGCTTGTACATAGCTAACAAATGAACTAGTTCAGCATCACTTATGAAGTCGTTTAAATAGTCCCATACCTTGTTTTTATAAATAATTGTCATGTGTGTGTTTGCATAGACATAATATTTGTAAAATATACACCCGTTTTTCGTAAGGCACTTAAACAATCGCTTGATTGCATGCCTGTTTTTACAAAAATCATCGTAGGTATAGAACTTCATGGCCTGTTCAATAAATGCACACTCGCTAAAATCTTCATTTTCAACCATATTTTATCCTCTTTTATGCCTAAAGTATAGCACAGCAAAGTAAAAATTACAAATAAAAAAAGCGAGGAGTGTGTTCTCGCTTGTACAAGGGGGTTTTGATCTGTCTACATTACAGACAATGTAATTGTACCATATATCACCTACTTTTGCAATAACTCGACAATCTTCACTCCTGCGTGGTGTTTAGTGGTAAATAGGAATTTAATGTTGTACTTCTTGGCCATAGTACACATTACTTTTAATAACACCTCGCCTTTTACTTTTGTTTTATTGCTTCGCCAGTTTTTTAAGTCATCGAGTGTCTTTATTTTTGCATCGCATATTAGGAACACGAACTCCCTACATCCGAGTTCTTTAGCACGCTCTATTTCGGCCTTTATGCGTTCATGCTCGCTTGTTTTGCATAAGTTGCCTGCTATCTCCTCGACATCCTTTTTCGTGTCTATAAGTACCGAATAGTCCTTTATAAAGCCATTGTCCCATCTTAATGCCATGTAGTCTGCACTAGGTAGCTTGTCACGAACCCAAGGTATCTTTTTATTGTCGAAGTAGCTTGTTATGTAACTATCGTACTTTTGGCGTGTGTCGCATAAGATTAAAAAGTCATTCATTGACTACCCTCATATACAGAAAGCATAAACTATATGAGATTTAACTTTTATAAAAGATATTCTTTCTACATCTCCTACTTTATCAACCAAAAATATATATGCCCTACTGGGTAAGCTTCTTAAATAATAATCATATGATGCTTGGTCCGGATAATCCGGCATTGAGGCATTATACATAATTCTATTGTCAAGTGTTTTAAAATATTCATATTGTTCACCTTCAACAGCCTTACCATTATATATAGGTTCTGCTCCACCAACATAAAAATCATAAGGTTCTAATCCAAAGATTTCAGTATAGCTATATAAAAATTTTTTAAAAGAAACTTTTTTAGATACAGGATCATTATATTCAGTAAGACATAATTTATATACATCTTTCATTAAAGAATTTATCTTTTTAGGCATTATTACATTGTTAATATACTCAATATGTTCGGAATATTTTTCTGGTGGATAAGGAAGGCCTTCAGAAGTTCCTGGCGCTGTTAAATGATATTTTAACGGGGCTTCAATACTACCTTCATTTAAAAAATTTATAACTCCAATACTTACTGCAGAATTTGTTCTTTTCCCTATTGGGCTTACTAACTCATCATGATTAAAGTCTAAAATTGCAAGATCAATATATTGTGCAGGAAATATATATTCATTTTCCAAATCTTCATAACGTTCAGTTAAAATTCTCCTTTTATCCCCTACATGCCAGTAATCAGCAATGTCAATTAATCCTTTGTAATGCAAGTCCAAATATTGAGCAATCTCATCTTCGGTAGCAGTCGCAAAAGGCTTGATTTCAGGTAGTGTAAACGAGCTATATATCTTCGCACCATTCTTGTAAATAGCATCCTCTTTCTTGCCATTCTTGTAAATTAAATCAACTTTTTTACCATTTTTATATATCGCCATTCTATTCCTCCACCGTATAAAAGAACTTGTTAGGGTTTTGCGTAGATAATGTTATTGCGTTTTGCTCATCAGTTGCTGGCATCAACCAGTCATTTGTTAATTGTGAAATAGCATTTGGTAAATTCGGTTTGTTATTCAAATCTCTCCAGCTACCACTCTTGGCTATCTTGTGAAGTTTAACAGTACCGCTTAAACTTTCTGTAGAACTCTCGGCTAAAATGCCAGTGCTTGTAGTATCTAACGTACCAACTTTAGGTAACTCACTCTTTAAAGCATAATTACCAGTTGCTTGTTTACCTGCTAATTTGCTATCTATTGTACTGCTATCATAATAATTTGTTAAGTCATCTACTTCATTTGTAATATAACCACTATCATTAGTTAATTTACTTACTGCAGTTGGTATATCAGTCTTTAAAGCATAGTTTCCAGTAGGTTGCTTACCATCTAACTTGTTGTCAATAGTCGTTTGGTCGTAATAGTTAGTTAAGTCGCTTACATCTTTGGTAATATACTCACCTGCAGGTTGTTTTGCATTCCAATTTGCTATGTCTTGCGTACTTATAGACTTAACATGGCTAGGTACTGTTGGGTCGCTCTCACTTTGCAATGCAGAGTTCCACTTGCTTATATCAGTATCTTTTATCTCTTTAACATAACTTGGAACAGTAGGATCAGTTTCTTGTTTACCTTCAACCACCTTTAACCTATCTTCCAAATCTTGACCTTTTAATGTACCTAAAACACTGTTTACAGCTACATTTGTTTTAACATCTAGGTTATCTATTTCTAAAATCAACTCAGTAGCATCACTTTTGTTTTTAACATTAACAAGGGTTTGAGCACTATAACCGCTTTCATCTTCCTCATCAGGTTTTAGCTCTCTTGATAATGTCTTAAGTAAATCTCTTGTTTCTTCATCTATCTTACTATCAACTTGTGTGCTCTTGTCATAATCACTCAATTTTTGCTCTAATGTTGTAGTAGTAACATAATCTTGTAATTTTTGATTTAATGCTTCAGTTGTTGCATATGGTTCTAAATCTAATTGAGTGCTACCAATTTGTTCAAAAGCTTGTTCATCATCAAGCCAAATAAATTCATTTTTAATGTTTTGTGAGAATGACTTATCGGCAGGTACTAAATAAATATACTTGCTTTCACCTTGCTCCGGTAATTGGTCAACTTTCTTGAAGCCACCACTAATAACTGTACTAATCTTTTGATCTATTTCAGTTTGGTTGTAAGTTTCGGTTTTAAGATAGTAATTTGTTAAATCATTAACTGTTTTAGTTATAAAGCTTTCAGTCTTACTGTCTATCGTATCTTTATCATAGTAATTAGTTAAATCAGCCACATCTTTAGTAATAAATGACTTCGTATCAGGTATCTCTTGTTTTGTTGCATAAGTGCTTTCTAACGTTTCAGTATCGGTGTAATTGTCTAGGTCAGTCTTGTCTGCCTTTAAATTAACTTCTTCTTTAGTTGCTAATTTACTAATGTCTTGATGTTCAGTTAGATAATGTTTTTCTTCAAGAGCTTGATTTGTAACATAATCTTCTAATTTACTATCGACAGCAGTTTCATCAATAAAGTTAGCTATTTCAGTTTTAGTTGCGTATTCTTTAGTAATATCCTCAGTCTTAGCATAACCATCTAACGAAGGTATTTCACCTTTTGTAGCATACTTTAAGTCGGCATCGGCAGTTTTCATATAATCAGTTAAATCTTGGTGCTCTGTTAAATAACCTTTGCCATCAATATCTTGTTTAGTATAATAATCCTCTAACTTTGTATCAACGTTTTCTTCTGTAATAAAATCTTGAATATCAGAAGTTTTAGCATATGTGCTGTCAGCAGTAGTTTTATCTAAGTAATTCTCTAATTTAGTATCTACTTGGCTATCCGTAATAAAGTCTGTTATCTCACTTTTGCTCGCATATTTGCCATCGGCTGTTGCTTCAGTTATAAAGCCCTTTGTGTCAGGTATCTCGTCTTTGGTTGCGTATGTTTCGCCTGCTGTGGCCTTGTCTAAATATGTTTCAGAGGCTTCTTCTTTCTTCAAATATGCACTTAAGTCTGCCTCACTTGCTTCTTTTATTTTTTCATCTACTTCAGTGTTTGAATATGTTTCTTCTTTTGTGTAATAGTTGTCTAAACTAGGTATTTGTGAAGTTTTAGCATACTCTTGTAGCTTTTCCTCTAACCCAGTACTTGTAACATATTCTTGAAGCTTTTGTGTTAAGTTTTCATCAGTAACATACCCATCCAAATCAAGTTGCGTACTTCCTATTTGCTCGAATACTTGACTATCAGTAAGCCATATGTACTCGTCTTTGATGTTGTTAGCAAACGTTTTCTTTGCCGGTACTAGGTAGATGTATTGCTCCTCACCACTTTCAGGTAGTTGCTCTACATTTTTAAACCCGCCTGTCTTAATAGCACTAATCCGTTGATTGACTTCTTCTTGCGTGTAAGTTTCAGACTTCTTATAATAGTTAGTTAGATCATCCACTGCCTTCGTAATAAAGTTTTCGGTCTTTGTATCAATCGTTTGCTTGTCGTAGTAGTTTTCAAGGTTTGACACATCTTTTTTTATAAAGTCCGTAATATCTTCCTTCTTTGCAAAGGCTGTATCGGCATATTCTTTGTCAGCTTTCTCACCTAACTTTGTATCTGTTTCATTTTTCGAATAGTAATTAGTTAAATCACTTACTTCCTTTGTTATAAATGATGAGGTGTCAGGTAGTTCATCCTTTGTGGCATAGTTGCCTTTGACTTGGATGCCAAGTTCATCTAAAGTATTCTCACCGGCCTTTAATTCATGACTATTGATACTTGGCTTGTTGGTAAGCTCGGCATAGTCATCCGTTCCTGTTCCCTTTTCAATTACTTTTACTTCTTCTAATGCAGTTAATTCTTCAATGCATTTGCAATCTTCCATTTTCATCCCTCGTTTCTTGCGTGTGTTACTTCGCTTAATATTTCTAGCGGTTCTCTAATAATCGTTTTCTTGTAATTATCCGTAATTACTTTTACATCGGTATAATAGTTTACACCCTCACTTGTGTATGGTAGGTTGTCCGTGTCCTCGGGTTCTATTTTGATGTAATAATAATTGTCTGCTTCATTGTAAATTATTCCATTTCCTAATGTCTTTTGGAATATGTAATCATCCATGTTAGGATCGTATTTAACTGTAAAATACATCTTTTTAGGTAATTCAGTTATTACTTCACCACCGCAATAATGCCTTTGAAATTTAAAATAACATGTATTTCCTCTTATAATTTCCATAAGTCTATCACCAGGATAATTTTAGCACAAAAAAAGCATATGTTCAAATGTGCCATTTTTATATGTTTATTCCGATTGTAACAAACATTTACTACTAATCGATGAATTATACTAGATTAGTCTAAACTATCCTCCATGGGCTTGTTTTTGCCCTCTATGTACTCATTACGACCTTTTGAAAGCTTTGCAAGCCTGACTTCAAAATCATCAATAGTAATACTGCCTACCAATAAATTAGTAGCATTTTCATACACTTGGCTTATGTATGCCTTGTCAATTTCACTTTGGTTGTATTCTTCAATAAGTTCCTCTTGGTAGACATCAAACATTGCAGGCAATGCTGGCGTGTCCAATAATGCCTCAAGATGTGTCATAATGGAATACTTGTTTTTACACGCGTTGTACATAAGCACAGGATCGAAAGTTTGGTATTTGTCATAAAAAGCTTTCATAAACTGCCACAATCTTTGCCGCTTTGTAAAATGTTTATCCTCGAACTTCAGCTTTTTCATTAAATCAGGTTCAAGCAGTAAGCAAGCTAATATATTAGTTTCTAAATCGTATTGTTGCATTTAATCATCCACTTTCTCAACTAAATCTGCCTTTATTAAATCGTATAATAAGTCTAAACTACTAACATCAATTCCATATATTCTTTTATTTAATTCACTAATAAAAACTCCACCTTTAGAATGTTCTATATCTCCAGGAACATCCCACTCATAATCTCCGTCAATAATTTCAGTTTCTAAATTATATTTGTCATCTAATTCTTTTAAATCCACATTGTCTTTTATCTTTAACATATTTACTTCACTTCCTCATCTTTTAATTCTTTTAATTTTTTTTCTAATCTTTCTATTTCTTCTTGCTTTTCTTGTTCTTTTAATCTTTTATAAGCTTCTTTTTGTTTAATTATTTTAAACTTATATTCTTTAAATAATAAACAAGACATTAATTCAGCATTGTCAAATTCACCATAATTATTATTGCCATAATTATATCTTAAAATAAAATGATTAACTTCTTCATCGCAAATAACTTCTATACATTCATCATTTTTTATTTTTTCATCATAAAGTAAATTAAATATTTCTTTAGCATTCATTATCTTTCACTTCCTCACCTTGTAAAATTGATATTAATTCTTGTGCTTCTTCATCTGCTACTATTTCTTTAAAATGTCTTTTTGTATAATTTATTGCTCTATCAATTTTATATTGCATGTTAGTATATGCTTGTAATATTTCATAAAAAGCTTTTATATCTCCAACAAATACATTTTCCAATTTATTGATAAATTCTCTTTTTTCCATTTTATTCATCTCCTAACTACAAATCTAAGTCCTCTAATGTATATTCTTTGTTCAGTTCCATATTTGTGTACATTGTACCTGCTTTAAAATATGGTAATGGTGTTACACCATTAAATGTACAAATTGAAATAAATTCTCTTTTATCTCCACTCATAATATAAGCATTTTTTGTTATGTATCTTATTCTATCTCTAAATGGTCTAATAACACCACTTAAATATTCCTTTTCTTTCTTATCTAGTATTGGTTCTTCTACTTCTAAAGTTAATTTAATATTTTTATTAGTATTACTTTGTAATTTTTCTAATTCTTCATTTGACAAACAACCAGTAAATGTAATTGCCGACATATTACAGCACTTCCACACTTCACTTTTTAATAATTTTGTTTCCTTTTCTAATTTCATTTTATTTCACTTCCTTATCATCAAAAAAATCTTTAAATCTATTTATCGCTTCTTCTTTTGCTATATTTTTAAATATATCGTGTTTTTTATTATATTCTTCTTCTGTTACAATATTTTTTTCTATTAAAAATTGGACTAAAGTAGAAATATGTGCAGTTATTTCAAACCAAACATTATTAAATCCTTGTGGGTTTTCAATATCTTTTTTAAATTCTTCTAATAATTTATTTTCCATTTTTACCTCTTTCTAATATTTCTTCTAGTTTTAATATTGTTTTTATATAATCTTCTTCACACCATTTAAATCTATTTTCGTAATTATGAAATTCCTTTAAAAATTCTCTTGCTTCATTTATAATCTTGCCTTTTTCTTCTAATTGGCTTCTTAATTTTTTATTTTCTCTAAGCAATTCATCAGATGTAGGCACTTTTTTAAATTGTTTTATGCTATCCATTAAATCTTCCAAATCAACACTTCCAAAAGTAGTAATAGGAATTGAAAGTTGTATTTTAGGTAATTTAGTTTTTAAATAATCTTCTAAATTATCTATTTCTTCTTTATTCATCTAACCACCCTAAACCTTTGCATTTGTTATATATTGCTTGTAATTCTTGCATTGATAAACTTAATTGTGCATTTGCTATTTTACATATTTTACCTAGTTCTTTAGAATATAATTCTTCATTTTCTACTTTGGCTTCTACTTCTTGTATTTCCATTTCAATTATTTTGCCTAAAGATTTAAAGTCTGTAAAATTAATATATTTATATCTTACTTTACCACCTTTTTTAACTTCTTCTTTTAATTCTTCATAGTCAAGTATTTCATCGACTTTTCTATATGTTTTTTTAAATATCATAAATGGTTTTATTTCTTCCCATCCCAAATCTTCCAATGTAATATCTTTATTCATTATTTAAAACTTCTCCTTTATCATTAAACATCATTGATATTTGTCCGT
>CANRPF010000052.1 GCA_947632375.1 uncultured Bacilli bacterium | reverse complement strand
TTTACATCAAACCCTATAACTGATTTTGTATCATCTTCTTTAAATGATTTTATAAATTTCATACATTGTTTTATTGCTTCTTCTAATTCCATATTATTTACTCTCCTTTACTTTTCTTGGTCTACCTCTCTTTGGTTTATTCTTTAATTCTGCAAGTTTAACATTTAATCTATTTATTTCTTCTAATTCATTAGATATTGCATTATTTAATTTAGAAATATCATTTTCTCTTATTTTTTCTCTAAATTCCATTTCTTCAACTTTTCTTATGAGTTTATTTCTTTCTTCTTTTAATTGATCATTGATAATATTCAAATTTTCATTTTTATTTAATTCTTCTTGATATTTTATTTTTAAATTATTATATTCTTTTCTTGTTATTTTAAATAACATATTAATTCCCCCTTAATAATTTTATAGTATCTAACAAATCATTTTGTTCATCTTGAAATTTCTCTACTATAAATTGCTTTTTATTTTTTATATTTATTATTTCATTATAATCTAATACAATCTTTTCTAGTAAATCTAGCATTTCATTTTTGTTTTTCTTGTTCTGATCTTCTTGTATTGTAAATTCATTTTTCCAAGCTTTTGTTGCATCTCTATTTCCAGCTTGCCAACCTTGTTCAAATTTTTCTTCTAAACATTTATCTAATTTTTTATTTGTTAAAATTTTCATTATATTCATCTCCTTTTAATTTATAATATAATCAATTAAATACTCTAGTTCTTCATCAGTAAATTGTACTTTAAAATCATCCCAGCATCTTTGCAATGATTTTTTACAATTTTCGCAAAAATATTCTTCTTCATCTATTTTTTCATCGCAACCATTACCTCTACATATAGTTGGCTCTTCTTCATAATCTGTTTCAAATCTATCTCTATATGCTTGTGCATAATGCTGATTTACTATATTGTCTATATCTTGCATATTATTCATCCCCTTTCTCTTGTAACAATTCTTTTAATTTTATTTCAAAAAATTCATTTTGACTTATTCCCATTTTTCTTATTTCCTCTTTTGCTTTTTCAAACATGTCTTTTGGAAATTTATGTTTATAAAAAGTTATTGTTGCTTTATATGTGTTATCTTTTCCCCATTTTCTATTAGCTCTTTTTTGACTTTCACTTACTTTATTTTTTACCATTTTTTTCTCTCCTTTCTTATTACACCCTTATTATACCACAAGTTTTATATATTGTCAACAACTTTTTGAAAATTTTTTAAAAACTTTTTTATAAATGTTTTTTTTTGTTTAGAGCCTGTAAGAAAAAATAAAAAAATAAGACACTATTTCTAGTGTCTATAAGAGGTTGATATATGAAAATTTCAGCATTTGGAGGTGTGTAATGGATTTGCACCATTGTAAAAAGTTTTGCAGACTTTTCCCTAGCTTCTCGGTCAACACACCATATATTAGGGAGAATATTTACTCCCTATTTTTCAATAAATCTATAATTTCTTTGTTTTGATTAATAATTAATTTATTTTGCTTGACTATCTTTCTTAAATATATATTTGTTTGCTCATCTAATACTTTATCTTGTTTATTTAAATGTTTCATCAAATCATCATTTGACAGTTGAGTAACATTCATACTAAAATCTGCTATTTGAAATATATTAGCCATATAGTTTAGCAAAAAGAAAAAGTCATTATTATTCATTTTTTACACCTACAATTATATTACTTTCCAAGCACTCCAAATAAATCTATCACTCGAATTGAAGGTGTCATAATTAATTCCGATTTTTTAATACAGTAATATGTCCATTCATGGTTATTAAATATGTACCATAAGGATGCGTATCAATAAATTCGCCGACAGTTTCTACTCTTATGGGTACTCTTTTGTATTTTTTATCTAAATATTTTTCAATAGCTTCTACACTATTTATCATTAAGCCCATTTTTCTTGCAGATTTGCTTAATTCTATATATGCTTCATCCCAAGTTATTCTTTCAGCTACTGATATAGCTCTTATGGCACAATCCTCTATGTCATTACCATTTGGATTTGCGTTCATATATTTATACATATTTTATTATTCCATTTCTTCTATTTTTTTACTATATTTTTTAATTACACGCATAACCTCAGGACTATCTGCCTCTGATAATTCACATACTATTTCATATATGTTTTTCATTATACCTTCAACAGATTTAACCATTCCACTCTCAGCACCATAGTTTCCTCTATTCATTTCCTCAGAAGCTTCGTTATATTCGTCATATCTCTCCATCATTTCTTCCATTATGTCCTCGCCTCTGTATCTGCCTCTACTATCTCTGCCTCTTCTATCATAGTTATTTCTACCATAACCACGATTTCCATATTCATTATAATCTCTATATCTCATTTCTATTGCTTCCCCTTTCTTTTCCCAATATTCTTCATTTTTGACATCTTTATGTATGTCTATTAATTTAGAAAGAATATCAATATTTTCATCTTTTATACCTTGTTCAATTATACCACTTATACCTTTATCTACTTCTTCTATTAATTTTTCTTTAATTTCGTGCATAATTTATTGCACCTCCTAACAAGTACGGTCAATAACTAAATTTGCATTTACTATTATTGGTACTTGTGTTGCTACTGGTGTAGCTGGTGTTGTAGGTGTTGGTACACTTGGAACAGATTGAACTGTTATATTTGCATTTGCTTTACAACATACTCTTATTTGTTTAGTTATTCCTATATTTGCATAGTCATCAGCAGCTGCTAAACTTGCAACCATTAATGTTCCTGGTATCATTTCTCCGTTGTTAAATAAAGCAAAAGCGACGTCTCCAGCTGTTGCACTTGATACAGTTGCATTAAAATTTATTCTATAAATTCCACCCTCTACAATATCATATCCAGCAGAGCCTTGATTATGACATAACCAACTATTGCAACCACAACAGCTATTTGTTCTTATGCAATCTGTTTGAAATGCTACAGAGCTATTATTAGCTGCAAGAGCAACTGGAGTATTTATATATGATTGTATCATTCTACATCTTTCCTTTCTTTATATAAAAAACAAGAGGTAGGAAACTTGCCTACCTCATTTTAATTTGGTCTAAATCGACCAATTTAATTTTATTTAGCAAGTTCTCATAATTGAGTTCCTATAATTAGGTCTTACTATTAAAAATTTCCACAGCCACAACCATTATTGCAACCGCAACCAGCTCCTACATATTGTACTGGAATTGGTGTATTGCCACAAACAAGTTGTGCGTTAACTGGACAACCAGTTCTTAATTGATTTAATAAGTATTCGTTTTGTTGAGCTTGACTTGATGCAAGTCTTAAAGCATTGATTTCATTTTGCTGTGCAGTAATTTGTGCATTCTTGTCTTCAATTCTATTAGCCACAATTTCATCATGTAATGCTCTATAATTAGCATTTTGATTTTCGATTATATCTCTTGTGTTATTACATAATGTGTTTTGTATAGCATTAGAGTTCATAGCCATGTTATAATTTACATTCTGTATAGCACTTTGAGTAGCACATGATGTATCAGCTATTTGTTGTCTTAAATCGCAACAGCAACTTGCAATTTGAGAGCTTACGCCATTAATTGCACTTTGTAAACCAAAGTTTCCTTGCATTATATTAGTATTAGTATTATTGAATTGAGTAGCAACTTCGTAGAAACCATTGCATAAACCATTATTTACTTGGTTAATTCCATTAGAAACACGGTCGAAACCATTATCAATTAATCTTTGAAGTGTAGCAAAGTCGCTGTTAAGAACATAAGCATCCATTACAGAGCCATTACTTCCATTTCCATCATTGCCATTTCCACCAAAGCCATTTCTGCCCCAGCCTAAAAATGCAAAGATTAAGAAAATTATAATCCCATTTTGTTATCATATAAGCTTTTTATCTTATATTTCTACAACTTCATTTTGTTGTAGGTCGGCATATCTTTTCAAGTGTTTCCAAGTTCTTCCATTTTTAATATCATTTATTGTAGAATGTGAAACATTAAATTTTTCACTTAATACTTTATTTGATATATCCATATTTTGAAGTATATAAATAACATCTTTTTCAGTCAGTTTTGCCCATTTACATTTTTCTCCTATTGGTTGTAAATTATTTTTTAGTGCGTGATTTCTATTTTCTTGATTAGTTACCCATTCAAGATTGTCAACAGAATTATTTAATTTATTACCATCAATGTGATTTACTTGTGGTAAGTTATTAGGATTAGGTATATATTTTTCAGCTACTAACCTATGCACAAACATAAGCTTTTTTCCTATTGAAACTCTTAAATACCCTTTTCCGTTTTTTTGTGGTTTAACTATATGACCATTATGTTTATTTATAATTTCTCCTTTTCTTGTTATTATATAATCATTTATTGTATAAAATATTCCTTTTCTCATATTATTGTCCCCCCTAGTTCCATTATACAATAAATATATTAAATTGTCAACACTTGTCGAGGTCTCGTGGGTAGATTATATCTTTTCACTACCTATGCTCTGCCCCTGACTATACTTCGCATAGTCTTCGGTTCGGATTAGCCATCTCAGCTTTCCCGCTTAATACCTCGATTTACCCTTGGCAGATTTTGTTTACCAAGCACCCTCGCCATTGCCAAATCCATTGTTTCCATTGTTACCACCGTTTCCAGTAGCAGCTGCGATGTCAGCTAATGAATATGAATTTCCGTCATAAGTCATAATTTTTTCCTCCTTTTTAAAATAAAAAATTTATATATAGTTGTTGCAACAAACTATCTAATTTGTTTCATAAAAGCAGAAAATTCTTCATCAAAATTTCTACCTTTTTCGTTAAATATATTTCTAGCAAAATTTTCAACTCCTTGTGTATCTCCATTTTTAGCCATATTGACTAATCTGTTCATCATAGGATTAGAGTTCTTTTGCATTATATTCATTATCATATTTTCAGGTGTTAATCCTTTTGTTATAAAACCTTTTATTAAATTAATAGGGTTCATACTATCAATCCTTTCTTTGTTTTCTATTATTAGCATATATATCTTTTATATCATTTATATTGTTTGACATTTCTTTTAATTGTCTTTTAATATTTGCTATTTCTTCTTTTAGTTCGCTATTATCAAACTTTTGTATATTTTTATTAAATTCTTCTACAGTTAAAAAGCTAGGAGTAGTATCTTCTGATTTTTCTTCTATTGGTTTATACACTACTATTTTACTACTTCCATCTTGTTGTAATTGTTTAGTTACAATAGCACTACCTCCTACTATTGGGAAGTAACTTACGCTCCCGATCTAATGGTATATCCGTTGCTTTTACTACATCTATACTATCAACAGTTTTTCCTTGCAAGCTATTAGTTGCCTTATATTGAGGTGCTACAAATTGATTGTACTGTTGTTCCATAGGTTGTATAGTTTGCATTCTAGGTATTTGTTGTTGAGTATAGTATGGATTGAAATTTTGATAATAATTCATATTTATTCCTCCTATTTTAATTTTTAGGGTAGGCTACTTAATGTGGGCTTCACTTGTCCTACCCTCTATCTATATTTTAAATCTTTTTTATAATAATTAGAACGAATAAAAATAGCAAAAAAATACCAAATATAAACTTGACATTTAAAAAATATAATGTTATAATATAGTTACGAATTATTTATTCGATACCTTCATAGCAAGAGAAACAATTGACTTTTAGAAACAATGGGATAGTATATATTCTATCCCATTTTTACGTCTTAAAATCGATTTTAAAGCATTTTTATTTTAAAATAGAGTAGTTACTATACTTAGATATAAAAATCGATTTTTGGCAATGTTTTGTTCGAATTTCGATAAAACATAATAAAAATCAATATTTTTTTAATAAATATTGACATTAGTATTAAAAATATGATATAATATAATTAAATTTGAATAATAATTATTGTATTTTTCCCCCAATATACAATAAAAATAGATATTCACAACTTTATGTTGTTTATATAACAAGTGGCATTGTTTTATGGGGGAAAAAAGCAATGCTATTTTGTTTTTTTAAGAACCAAGAGTTCATTCTTATATGGCTTTTGGTTCTTTTGCATTGCTACAATGACTTGTTTATTTGCTCTATTTCAAGTATAAAATAAAATAGGAAGTTTAACATAGCTCATGCAGTGGAATATGTTTGGTGTATTACTCGTTGTCTTAGTAATACATCATCAGTCGGTTTTATATATCCGAATAATAAATTATATAGGTGGGCGAACGTAATATGGGGTGTAATAGTGCTTTGGGTACGTGAAAAAGCTATACTATTGCAGGCAACCAAGTCGATAGGAGCGATAAACTCATTAGCAAGACTTGAGTAATCTCTTACTATAAGGGGTTACTTTATCTCAAAAAGCTCAAAATCTATTAGCAAAAAAGAGAGAAAACTTATTGTTTCTCTCTTAATTCTTTTAATATTAATTGTACTATGTGATTATTGTTCCATACTTTATCTAGTTTTTTATATGCTTTTGCTCTTTGATGTTGAACATATCTTGGACTTACATTTAAACATTCTGCAGTATGTTCTTCTGTATAACCTTTAATGTCGACTTCTTGTATTAATTCAAGTTCTTTATCTGTTAAATTTACTGTACTTAATAAGTATTCTAGTATATCTTTGTAGGGACACCTTAAAATTGATTTTATATCTCGCCTATCCATAGGCTACCTCCTATGATTTATCTTTGTTATTTTTCTTATTGTAGAATTTTCCACATACAGGGCAGTTAGCAACTTGATTGTCTTTCTTGAAAGTTACTTTTCTTTTTGATATTCTCATATGTGCTTTTGCCATTATTTATCTCCTAAATTTATATTATTTCCAGAACTATTATTGTTATAAATATTATTAGCATTTCCATTATCACTTTCGGCATTTAAATCTATAACTTCATCTTCTACAACTACTTCTGTACTATTTATAAAATCAATTAGTTTTATTCCTACTATACTGGTAAATATTACACAAGTTATACATATTATACTCATAAGTATTATTGCTATTGTATAAAACTTTTTATTTGTTTTTGTATCTCTTAATTCAGCCATTTCTCTTACTGTTGCTCTACTTATCTCTGTAGCAAGTTTAATATCTATATCTTTCATAATATCTTTTTCATTACCCATGTCTATACCTCACTTTATTTTTTTTCAATTAAATATTCATCTAATTCTTGTCTTGTTTTCTTTAAATTATCTATACCATTTCCGGTTATTGAGTTGTCCATTAAGCATTTTACACCTTTACATATCAATATTGTCATGTCTTTGTTTTCCTTTACATCTCTCTTTAGTTGGTTTATATCAATTTTTATATCTGTTATATCTTTGTTGTGAATTTCAATAGCTTTTTCCATACTTTTCATATTATCTTTTTTACTCTTTCCTAACATTTCTCTTATTTTTGCTATGCCACTTATTGCACTTGTAATAGTTACAATAGAGCCACATATTGCTAATAATACTACAAAAAATGTTTTTAGCATTTCATAGTTCATTTTTACACCTTTATCGCATATATTTCGCTATTGTTATTCTTCTTTATTGCAAACCAACCAGTTTGTCCATTATATGTAGTTTTACCCCAAAACCATGTAATACCTTTATATGTATCAGTTACTGTTAATACTGTGTTTTTTGGTATAGCTCCTATTTTTCCTGATAATATTGAGTAAGACCTTCTAAAATTTACTCCTATATTTACAGTAATTTTATATTGATTTGTGTCTGGTACATCATTACCAATGTCTATTTGCTTTTTACTTCTTAATACACACACATAGCCATTAAATGGTTTATTTGCTACTCCCATAGCTAAACTCTTTATTCCGTTTTGATCGTAATATTTACCGTCTGCTCCAATTAAGCCCATGTGTCCGTAGCCACCACCATAATTACTTCCATATACAAGTATATCTCCTGGTTGTAATGGTGTATTTGATGGTAATTTATTAAAATGTGTTAATACATCAGCATTATTTTCCCAATCTTTTGCGTTTCCTCTACCTTGAAAAGGAATACCTAATACTTGATATAACATTTGTTGAATAAAACTTACACATTGACCTTTATATTTATAATTTGGAGCTGGATTTGCTAAACTTACTTGTGACATAGCCCACTCAGTGAATTGTTTTAAATTCATATTTATTCCCCCTTTATACCAATTGTCTTTTGGTATTTATCATTTGATATTTTTAGTATTACTCCTAAAAATGTATCTATTGCTGTAATAGTTCCCACTATTTGTTCAGCATATGGGAAATTCCATATACCTGCTAAAGCAAAATATAAAGTGCCTAATGCTGGTAGTACTATCATAGCAATATACTTCAAAATATCATAAGTCTTGTTTTTCATATGAATACACCTCCTATTTTTTATAAGCTATATGGTACAACGCTAAAATCTGTTTTATTAAGTTCTTTACCTTTTTGAATTATATAATTTTCATCTTCAGGTGAATATTTAGTAGTAAATGTGATTTTATCATTATCTCCTAATTTAACTGGCTCATTATTTATTTTAATTGTTATTCTTAATAATTGACTATCGCCTTTAATCATAATTATTCTCCTTATTATATTATAACATATTTTTTTACTTTTGTAAATATTAAGCAGTTTTCTCCCATATATAGCAAGTAATATATGGTGGTAATATATCTATTGTTTCGTCATACGTACTATTTTCTCTTGTAGTAGAAGTAAAATTATCAACAGGATTATTAAAATATAATCTGTGCTTTGTTGTAATTCTTGTACGTGGTAATTCGTCATATGTAGAAGAATATAAGCTTCCACTCAAATCAGCAGCATCAGAAGTGAAATGATTGTGAGTATTAGTCTTTTCTCCGCCCTCTTTTTTTACTGTGCTAAAATCTGCATCTTCTGTATCCACTCCAATTAATGTTTTACCTTTAGCAACTAATTGCCAAGTACCACCAAAACGTGAAGATGGATTTTCTGGATTAAATGATAGAAATATATCTCCTACTTGATATAATCCTAGCCACTTTCTTTTAACTTCAAGATCGTAATTTATTCTAAAGTCTTCTTCGCCATAATCAAATACAGGTATTCCTTTAGTAATTACGAGCGGTATTGTATATATATTTACTTTATCTGTTAATACAAATTCAAAATCATAAGAATTTTGATAATTTAAATCATTTCTTAGACTTTCATTTGAATAACTAAACTCTCCATCTTTTTTTACCAATACTAAATTTATATATTCACTCCATTTTCCATTTGCTTTATATCTGTATTTTAAAGTTATATCGTTACTTACACTTCCAAAATTACCATTAAAATATTTTCCTTTTAATGAAACTCTAATAACGGAACTTGTTTGTGCTATTCTTTTAACTATAATTTCAGTTGTTTGTATATCAGTATAATTTATTAAAGTTAAATCAGTAGTTGAAATTGAATTTGATATACCACGGCTATCTGTTGCTGTAAATGTGAAATTATTTGAATGTACATTTTGAAATGTTGGTGTCATTGTAGTACTATTTGTTTGATTATCTCCTGACACAGTTTGAAATGATTTTATTGTAGCGCTATTCTTAGCACTAGCACTAGCAGTTATTTTTACATCTGAATACCCTAAAATAAGTTTTTTATTACTTCCAGTTAATGCAGTTGTAACTAATCCACTTTTTAAAGTTTTTCCTGTATCAACTGCATTTATTGTAACATTTGGCTTATTTAATTCTTCATTTACTCTTGCTCTCATAGAAAATGTATTTGTTCCTAGTGAAGTATTACCATTAAATGTTTCAATAGTTAATGTTACTGTTCCTTGTTTTGCATTTATAAGTTTAGCATAAAATGTTGTTGGTACAGTCCAACTTATATTTGTATTACTTGATTTTGTAACAATAGTACCAGTTAAACCTGAAAAAGAATAAGTTATTGTATGTGTAAATGAATTACTTTTCCTACTAACATTTATTGTAGAAACAGAGCCTATGTCAGCATCTGTTGCAGTAGCTGTGCTTTTTCTAGGAATTGTGCTTAGTGCCATACTTCCAGAGCAATTAATATTTCCTGGAGTAAAATATTGAGAAGAGCCATCAGAATAACTTGCACTAAAACTTATTGATTTTTTTCCATCACTATTATGTGTGATAGTTTTACTGCCACTAGCCAATGTTATAGTTGTATTTGCGCCTATACTTCTTTGGCTAAAATTATCATATACAGTAGCACCATCTATAACTACTTTTACTGTACTTCCCCATTGTGAAAATGAGTAGCCACCACCACTACTTAATTCTAATTTCCAACTTACATTTGAAGTATTATTATTTATATTTTGACTGCTTTGTGTTACAGTTAAAGTTAATTTATAATTTGAATTGCTACTACCTGTTCCTGAACAACTAGCCATTATTCATTAGCACCTCCTTGATAAAATACTCCTGTTCTCTTTTTTCCATCTTCTATAAATCCTTCTGTTCTATGGTATCCAGCAGTTAAATAAGTCCTTACATATAAATTTTCTGTAATAACACCATCTTTATCACAAGTTAATAAATTAGTAGTTCCTTTATTTACATATAAGCCTTCATTATTTAGCAAACTTTCCATTTCACTATCTGTTTTCTTAATTCTTAGACCGTCTTTATCAAATGTACCAGAAGTAGTTTTAACAGAAGTAGCTAAAACACCATTTTCTATTTTTTCGTTTATTTCATTTATAGATAATTCAAAACTTTTACTTGTTTGCTCATATTGTGTATTAAATTGTTGTTTTGTTATATTCAAATCTTCTTTTAAATCTTCTGTTGTACCATTTAATTCAGCAAGTGTATCATTTATCTCATCAATAGAGTTTGAATTACTTTGTATTACCGTTTGTGTTTCACTAACTGTACTTTTTATACTATCATTAGTTATTTCTTGTTGTGCAAATTTATTATCAACATATTTTTGCTTAGCATATACTTCATTAAGCTTTGTATTTTTTGAATAACTTGCACTTAGTGGAGCTGTAATAGTAATATTAGTTTGACCTAAAAATGTTTTCAAATTCTGTAGTTTTTCTATTTCAC
>CANRPF010000051.1 GCA_947632375.1 uncultured Bacilli bacterium | reverse complement strand
TGTCCTTTCATATTAAGAGCTCCCATAATTGTATTAAAACTTTCTGGGTTATCAGTAATAATATAAACTAGTGGAGTTGGTATTCCATTAATAGTTGAACCACTAACCCCTACAATATCATTAATAAAAGTTTCATTTGAATAAGCTATACAAAATACTGGTTCAAGTTCATCTATTTCGGCAGGATTTCCTCCTGTGGTGTATTCTCCTGTTTCAAGGGCTTCTGGTACTAGATTAAATCCGTGGTATATCATCTGCTACGTTTATATGTTGACGTTCAACAAAAGATTGTTTTATATTAATATCAAATTGCCATGTTTGAAAAACATCTGTTTCTATTTTAATATAAGTTAAATAATCGTTTTCATATATTAAATCAGTAATAAACGCATAGAACCATTTATCCGAATAGTTTTCATTCTGATACATTACATAATTATATTCAATTATATCATCAAAATTTCCATTCCATGCAATAGTACTATTTTTTCTTAAATATGTGCAATCATCCATTTCTAAAAAAGGAAGAGAATTAAAATAGTTATATTGCTCTTCCTTATTTTTAAAAGTTAGTTGGTTTTTATAATCTATATGCAATGGCATTTTTAATAAACGAATATTTGTTGAAGGTGTTATCAATTCTATTCAGTTCCTTTCGCTGTTACATTTATTGTGGTTGATATGTTTCCAGCTTCTGCTGTTATAACACATAATTGGTCACCCTGTGTAGATTTTAAACCTTTTATCGTACAACTTCTATCATCAATTTTTGTAACACTTAAATCTGAGTCATGGTCAGATTTAAAAGTTATTTCTTGCGTAGCATTAGGAGGTGTAACAAGTAATGTCAATGTTTTTTCTTCATTTTCTTTTAATTCAATAGATGTATCTTTTTCTTTGAATTGCATTTCTGTTACGTTTACATCTGGCATTTTTGTTGCAAAACATACAGCATTTGCAAAATATGAGTATTTATACATTTTAATTACGTTTAGATAATATTGAATACTTCTATTATTAGCGTTTTTAAAATCATCAATATACGTATCTTGTTCTTTAATTCTAAACCAAGCTTTATCGCACATTTGAGCTATAATATTACTACCATCATATACAACATTATAATTTTTATCTACAATGTCAAAATTGTCTACACCTCTAATATGACCTAATAATTTTGTACTATCAATATTAAAAGCTTTTGCTAAAACTTGCACATCTATTTTTGCTAAAATGTCATTTCTAATTAAGAAATAAATGTCATCAGGATTACTCCATGTTATAATATCTCTACCATAACCACCGACTTTGTGCCATGCGTTATATTTTGTAGATGGTGATTGAAAATTCAAAAAATATGCTCTTGCTTTTTCAATAAATTCCTCTGCTAGTTCTTTTGTATCAATTCCTTTAACTATATCGATTTGTACTGCATTTTCTCTATAAGCATTTGTAACTAGATTTTTTGTTAAATTGTATTGGTCAATATATGCTCCATTATATAATGAAGTAGTAATATTAGAGATATAATTTTCTAAGGTTGACCAACTTGTAAATGCTTTTTTTAATTCTTGTCTTATAATAGTAGCAGGGTATTGATAATCTAAATTAATTGCATTATATTGCACTTTTGTATCTATTTCATATTGTTTTAATAATCCTTCAAAATCTGAGATGTCATATTTTCTTCCTTTTGCTGGGTTGATGTATATTTCTTCTCCTATTGTTCCTAGTGGTATATTATCTCCTTCAAGTTCTTTTAATGGATTATTAAATAATTTTACCATTAATTGAGTGTAAGCAATTTTTTGCACTAAATGATTACAAAATTCATTTAATAAATTAGGATAATTAAGTAATGGAGTTGAAATAACTTCAATAGCACTATCCTCATTTAATAAAGGTACTTCCTTAATATATTGTGGACTTGCAACCGCCCTTAATGAATTAATACTTTCGACAATTCCTTTTTTTGCCATTTTTTATCACTCCTTTTAAATAAATTCGCCTTTATCGTTAAAGGCATTTTTTAAAATAAATGGCTCAGATTTTGGCTCGTTATTTTTTTCTAGTTCATCATTATTTGAGTTTTGAAAAGATATTTGTTGAAATAAATTTCCATTAGCTTGAATTAATGTATTATTTTTTTCTTTTAAATTTGTTATTTCTTTATTTTTTTCATTAAGTAAGTTATTTTGATTAGTATTATCAATGCTTATTTGTGCTAAATCATCTAAAATTAAGCCCATATTATCTTCGCCAATTTTTTCTTTGATTGAATTTTGGATATTTTCCAATTCTTTGTCAGTCATAAATTTAATTTTCTCCTTTCTTATTATATCTTATTTATAAAAAATTATCAATAGTTTATTGTAATTTTTTTATTAAGTAACCATTTCCATTTGTTTTTATTACTTTTAACAGGTGGAGGAATGGGGATATCTCCACCCCCTCCGTGGTGTTCCTTCATAAATTACAGTAATACCAGCAACATTAGGTATTCCTAAAAAGTCGGCTGGATTACTATATACTGATTTTTCCGCTTGATATTGCCAATCATGATTAGTTAAGTCTTGCATTTCTACGTGTAAATGAATACCTGTTGAGTGGCCAGTTGTTCCCTCAATACCTACCTGTTGACCTACTGTTATTTTACTTCCTACTGCTAAATTACTTCTATCTCTTAAATGAGCATATAAAAAACCCATTTTAGACGTGCTATCCTTCATTATGATGTAATTACCGAACCCCCCATCATCATAACTATTAACTACTATTTCGCCATTACACATTGAATAAACAGGAACATTCGTTCCAGCCGAACTATATGTTGCAATGTCTAATCCTTTATGATTTCTAGGCTGTTCCCACCATTCAGAAGTCACAACAAATTCAATATTTATAAATGGTGCAATTTTTGCGTTATATTGTGCCATGATTTATATCTCCTTATAATTATATCTTTTTAAAATATCATCATATAACTGTATTAATTCTTTATCATTATAATTTTCTATTAAATTTGTTATTTCAACAATCATATTATTATTTTCATGAAATATAAAACATAATGTATAAATTAATAATATAAATGAAATACATATTAAAATATTATTTATAGTAATTATTTTCATTTATTTTTATCCTCCCTATTTAAAATCATTTACTTTGATTTTAACAATTAACCTATTACCACATCTATCTTGCATTTCTATAAATGATCTTCCTACTACTCCTTCTGCTTTTGCCATTCCAATTTTTGAATAAGGCTCTGTTTTTACAAAATCTATTCCTTCTTGTATTGTCCCTTCTAATACAATAGGAACTGCATCTATTCCAAAGTAGTTAGCTATACTTTCTACACTTTCACGAGGTTGCCAGTTTCCTGCTATTTTTACATCAAATAATATAAAATCTTGTCCCTTTTTGTATAATCCTCCATTTTGAATTTTTTCGCCATAACCCTCGCCAACTAACATAACTTCTGTTTCACCAAATTTCTGTTCAAATAATTGCTCGTTTGCTTCTCCACCAAATAATTCAACTAGTCTATTCATTAAATCAACTGGTATTTGTGCCTTGTCTGTTCTTCCTCCAAATGTTACTTTATGCCCGTCCCACATAACTCTTATGTTAGTTCCATCTATCTTTTCAGTAAATTGCCATTTAAGGTCTTTTATAAACTCTACTGTTCTATCAGTAAACTCCCCCTCTATTAACTTTTTTGTTTTCTCATCTCTTTTAAATAATGTTTGTATTTTATGATATTCTTCCATTTAGTTTCCCTCTACTTTCTTTTCAAAATATTCTCTTAAACAAGTTTCACATTCTCCAAAAGCCATTTTATCACAATCTGTTTTTCCAATTTTTTCGCATATATCTTCTTCTATATCTAAACTTGCTATATAATTAATTGTTTCGTTTATTATTTTATTTTGTTTATTATTTTCATATTCTAGTTGGTTTATATATTGTAAAAGTGTTTCTAAATATTGAAGTTCATTATCTTGTAATAAAACACTTTGTGGATTAGGAAATTTATAAAATAAATTTATTGTTTTCTTCATTTCTTCTTTTGCTTTTTCTATTTCTTCTTTATCTTTCATTTTTACCTCTTTTCTAATAAATTAAAATTCAATATAACTACTTGTTCATATTCATTTTGCTGTATAATTGCTTTTTCCATACTTTTTATATCTTGTATATTTTCAATAATATTATTTCTTTCAATTGAACAATTTGCAATTCCACTACCTTTATTTGACCTAAAAAGATATACTATAAAATATTTATACATTTTTTCACTTCCTTATTTTTTATACTTTTTTACAATATTCAAGAGCTATCCAACCAGACGGAATTAACCCAAAATGAAAATTATCACTATACACAATTTTTGACACATCACATTCAACGTTACGTGGTAATCCATTCATTTTATAACCTGCTATTTTTAATATTTGATTTTGTGCATTTTTTGTAAATTCTCCAAATGTTTTAATTCTACTATTTAAAGAAGGATTTTCCCTTACATTTAATGAACTTTTTACATTAACTATATAATGACCTGTACTATAATTTATATTATTTAAGTTATTATTTGTTTCTATTTTATATTCAATTATTTCATCTCCATCTACTTTACCCTGAATACCATTATAAGTTGATTTTGAGGTGTATTGCCAAAAATTAATTTTTTTATTTAATGTGATTTTTTCACTCCATTCGGCAAGCCATATATAACCACCTATTTCAATTATTTTATCAATATCAATATAATTTATAAACCAATTTTTATTTGCATATATTCCAGCTTTTATTCCTTTACTATTCATATATTTAATAAAATCAATTGCTATTTGTGTTATTTCAATTCTACCTAATTTTAAAACGGTTTCATCTTCTAAGTCATAAAAAATAGGTAAATCAAAATTTTTATCTTTTATTATATTATAACATACTTCATATTCTTTTTTCGCATTTTCAATACTTGTTGCGTAGGAATAATGATAACAACCAAGTTTTATATTATTTTTTGTGAAACCGTTGTAATGATTTTCAAATAACTTGTCTTTTTGTGTTATATCCCTTCCATATCCAGTTCTAATAATTGCAAATTCAATTCCTTGATTTTTTAATATAGAATAATCCAATATATTATTCCATTCGCTGACGTCAATACCCTTCATTTATTTTTCCTCCCTCTTTTCAATTTTTAAAATCTCTCCTAACTTTTCTAAATTTACACCTGCTTTTTTTAAATTTTCTAAAATAGACAATATTTCCATAAAAATTATATAAATACTTACACCTTTTGAAATAAAATTAATTCCAAATGTAAATTGTATTATATAACTTAAAAATATAAGCATTATTAATAAAAATTTTCTATATATACCTTCACGCATTTTCTGTGTTTCTACATTTTTATTAATAACAGCTTGAATAAATCCTGATATTATATCTCCTATCATAAAGCATATTGGACATATAATCTGCCATAAATTACTAGTAAAATCAAAATTTGTTATAAAATTGTTAAAATCCATTTTTTACTCCTTTCATTTATATTATATCATTTATTATTATTTTTTTTCAACTTTTTTCTTTGTATTTTTTACTAAATCACTTTTTAATGTAAATTCACTATCTTCTAAAATTATCCCACCTTTTACATGTTTTGGTCGTAATTTCCCTTTACACTTAAATCCCTCATGAAAATTATTAAAATTTACATTTTTATAACAACTTTCTGGTAAACCTGCACATGTTATCTTTATATATTCCCCCATGTCTTCAATATATGTTTTTTGTCTTATAAATCTTGCCTTTTTAAAATTACTTTCATGTTTCCAATATCCCAATTTTACATCATCTATTTTACAAAAATTTTTCAATTCTTCAATATCTAATAAACAGTGTATACTGTCTGTATCACTATAAATATATAAATTTTTTCCGTATTTATTAATTGAATAATCCATGATTTTCTGTGATGTTCTTATTGTATAATCTCTTGCCCATGCTGTAATAAAACACCCAGCTGGAATATATAATCCATCTTTTACTTGATAATCTGTAATATTGTATTTCACTATTCCTTCATCTGTTAAATATGGGATTTTTTCCGCTACATCTGTTGAAGTTGCAAGTTTTCCATATAAAGAATTAAGCATTAATTTTGCAAGTGTTCTTTTTCCTAAATTATGATTAAGTGTTGCATTGTTTTTTATTTCAATCCATTTTTCTATATATTCTCTAAAAATCCTATTTGTACTTTTAAATTTCCAACCTGAAACATATTCTAAATTATATACGTCATAATGTTCTAAAAATAGTTTTAAATCTACACTAGTTAATACTAAACTTACAATCTCGCCGTCTGAACTTGTTAAATATTCATTACTTTTATATATTCCATGTTTTATCTGTATAGTAGGGATTTTATCTTTTTTTATTTTAAATTCGCAAGTAATTAATTGGATATATAAATTATATATGTTATCATCTTTATATTTTCCTTTAAAAAATACAGGATTTCCAAATGGTATAGGTTTATCATACATAACATAAGGATACAAACTGTTTACATCTAAAACAATTCCATTTTTTACATCTTTTTCTTTATATTCTGGAGATAAATAAGTAAATCCACCTTTATATGCTCTTCTTATATCTTTATCAATTTCATATTTTATTCTAGGAAAAAAATGTTCAAATTTTGATTTACCACATATTTCTTTAAAATCCGCAAGTGCATTTGATGCCCTTGTCATTCGTGTTAAATTTTCATCAAAACATATTTTTAATGCTTTACTCATAATTACTACATCATTTTTTATATATTCAATTTCTTCATTAGTTAATTTATGACCTTTTTTTCGTGGTTTCTTATAATCAATTGACAACTTTTTTTCTTCAATGCCAAATGTTTTTGAAACTTCTTCAACTTTAAATGGTATTATTTTTAAACTATCATAAAATGTAATTTTTTTTACTTCTTTATTTCCTTTTTTAAAATAAATTGTTATTGAATAAAATTGCCCTAAATCAGATATTAAAGTGGTAAATGTTCTATTTTCAACTTTTTCTTTTTCTCTATATTCAAAACCATTTGTTAATAACCAATATAAAATAAATTCCCCATCAAATGCTAAGTTATGAAAATATACAATAGGATTTTTAAATTTATTCAATGTTTCAAAAAAATTTGTGATATTATTACCATAATATATATTATTTTCATTTCCAATTTCACAAAAACACCAAGCCCACACATAAGTTTCATTTTCAAGCCATGTGGCGGTTTCAAAATCTGCCATTAATTTTTTAATAAGCCCATTTCCTCCAGTGCTGTATCAAAAGCTTCCTCATCCGACATAAAACCGCCATATTGTAAATTATGTGTTTTAGAATTATACCATATAAATAAATCTGATAAAATCGCATTTTGTGAAATGTATTCATAAAATTTTATAGGATTTTGTATTCTATCTAAATAATTTTTTAATTTATCATAATTTTTAAAGTTTTTTATTTCTTCTAGAGCTTTTTCATAATTTCTTCTATATACTAAAGCTTTTCGCATTTTATAATCTAATACACCAATATTTTTTAAAGTATTTTTCATTCTTATAAATTTTTCCCCTGTTAAATTTTCAAGAGCTTCAAGTCTTTTTAACTCTGCTTTTATCTGTTCAACTTCATCTATTCCCATTTGTGCTAAAGTTACGCCCTGTTCATTAGGTGCATTATATTCTTTTAGTTCTTTTTGTAACCTTCTTTTTGCTATTCTTCTATTATTTAATAATTCTTTATATTCCCATTGTGTAAGCTCCATTCCACTATCTGTTTTTATTAATTCTTCTTGACCAGCTTGTTTAAATTTATTCAATGCTTTTATAACTCTATTTAATTCACTTCTAGTCTGTATCGAACCTTTGACATCTCTATAATTATATATATTAGGTAAATAATTTTTATTTTCTTCTGTTTTTATTTCACTTATTTTATTATTAAAATTACGAATTGCCCAGCTCAACCTTGCATAATCTTTCCTATTCCATTTTATCAAGTTAGCCATTATACATCACACCCCTTTATAAAATTAATATTTAAGAATAGTATTATTAAATACTACTTGCTGAGTTAAATAACATTTATTAACTTTATCATATACTCTAAATCCTCGCTTTTCTATTTTTTTATAATACACTACCAGAAAATATTCCTCAAAAAGACATAATGTCTTAAATCTTACATTCATTTTATTAATTTCATTGTCAATAAAATCTTGAAACGTTTTTTTAAATTTTTCTTTATAAAAATTACTTGAAAAATAAAAAGTAAATCCCTTACAATCATATTTTATTGTACTTTTTTCAATATTCAAAAAAACTTGTCCATCTTTCATTCTGTTTAATAACCTCCTTCTATAAAAGCTACTATAAAATTATAGTAGCTCAAAACCTAAAGCTTTATTTACGCTATTTTTTATTTGCCTTTTTATTATTTTAATTTCAACGCCTTTTTCTTCTAATTCAGAAAATCCAAATAATTCTAAATAACTAATTAATTGATTAGTGAACATTTTAGAGGCTGTAACATAGCTTACTCCTTCATCATCAATTAAAATTGAAACTTTTTTATATTCTGTGTCTTGTATTACTTCTCCTGTTTCTTCATCTACAATTGGATTCTTCATTGGCTTTTCAATTGTTTTTATAAGTATTTCTTTTACCCTGATACATTCTCCTTCACAGTCATTCAATTTTACATCAACATTATTTTCTAAATTAAAAATCTTTTTTGTATCTGTTATATTTGTGTAAATTTTCTTTTTTGAATTTCTTGCATTTTCTATATTTTCTAAACTATTAAAATTTTTAGTAACCTCTAATTCTTTCTTTTCTTCATTTAATATTTTATTTTCTTCATTTTCCATTTTTTAACCTCTTTCTACTATTTTATGGATAGTTCCAATAAATTTTTTTATTTATGAAGTAGGAAAAAATATTCCCACTTCATAATAGGGTGAATGAATAAAAAGATATATCCCCTCCCACACCGCCCTTTTTACATTTTTATAATTTTTATTATTTGTTTTACATCTTCAAAAGGTAATATTTTTATAAGTTCTTTTTCTAAATCTTTATAATTATCTACCTCTATTGTTTTATAAATTTTATTTTTTGAATTTCCTATTTCTTTTTCTATTTCATCACAAAATTTAAAAGTTTCTATAATAATATTAAGTAAATATTTTCTTGAAATAATTTCAAATAACTTTGATTTTGGCTTATCAAAAATTGGACATTGTTTTATTAATTCCTGTAAATCTTTATTTGACAATTGCTCTAAATCTTCTCTTTTTATTCTCATCTTATATTCCTTTCTTATATGATTTTATTATGTTAATATCTATTAACTGCTCCAAATGTTTTAAATTTAAGTCATTAACAACTTTATAATCCCAAATAAAATTAATAATAATTTCTATATTATTAATATTTATAGTTATTTCATATACTCTATACTCTGGCGACCTTATATGATAATTGAATATATATCTACTTTCTATAAAATCATCTATTAATTCTTCCATAATTTTTTCACACTCCTTTCTATTTAAACATTCACATAATAATTTTATTTTTTCACACGGAACTTATTATGATAATTTTTGCCCTTTTTCTTTGTCATTTATTATCAATATTTTGTCATATTGTGTTTAATTTTTATTAATGTTACTATTTTTATATAATTTTTGTAAAATAAAATTATTTGCTTCTGTTTATGTCATTATTTAACCATAAAAATTTTAATTACACCACGAAATAAATGTCGTTTATATAGTAATTTATTTCAGAAAATCCCTATATATTGCCTTTTTAAGCCTTAAAAAAATTTTTAAAAAAATTTTTTAAAAAATTTTTTCAATAACTTTTTAATATAATTATTTCCTTTTTTATGATTTTTATTCATTTTATTATATTATTTTTTATTTTACAATTGGTTATATAACCATTCTTACTTTATTTTTCATATTTTTATTGACTTTTATTTTTTATTATGTTATTATTATATTGTCCATTTTCAATTTATCGTTAATTGTTCCATAATGTAAGCAACCTAAAACACAAAAATTTTATGATTTTTGTGTTTTTTATTGTATTTTTTATTTTTTATGGTATAATATTATTATAGAACTTTTTAGTTTAAAGAAAAGTTGTAATATTTTTATATACCTAGGATTTTTTATCTATAAAAATATTAATTACCAGAGGTGGTCGCTTTTCTACTAAATTTTTTCTATTTTATGCGTTTTTCACATTAATTTCAGGAGGTGCTTAAATTGTATTATAATTATTCAAAAATTTTATCTTACAATGCACCTCTTAATATTTTAATTGGCGAAAGAGGTGTTGGCAAAACTTTTGGTGCAATTAAATTTTGTATTAAACAATTTTTAAAAAATAAATCTCAATTCGTTTATTTAAGACGTTATAAAACTGAATTATCCTCTGCATTATCCTCTTTTTTTGATGAAATAAAAAATCTTGATGAATTTAAAAATGTTGATTTTTCAGTTAAAAATAATAATTTTTATATTAATGGTGAATTAGCAGGTTATGGTATGACTCTTACTCAGGCACAAAATATGAAATCAAAAAATTTTGCTAACGTCTTTTATTTGATTTTTGATGAATTTATCATAGAAGAAGGTCAAAAAAAATATTATCTTCATAATGAAGTTTTTATATTTTTAAATCTTTTAGAAACTATTTTTAGACTAAGAAAAATGAAAGTTTTTTTATTAGGTAATGCTGGTAATATTACATCTAACCCTTATTTTTTATTTTTTGACTTACATTTACCTTATAATTCGGATATTATAACTTTTAAAAACGGTATGATTTTATTACAATTTATGAAAAATGAAGAATATAGAAAAATTAAAGCAAAATCAGACATAGGTAAACTTATCTCAAATACTATCGTTGAAGATTATATAATTTTAAATAAAGATATTAATATTAATAATAATTTTATTGGTAAAAAATCTAAATCTGCAAAATTTTCTTTTGCGTTTAAATATAACGGCTCTATTTTTGGTGTATGGATTGACAATATTAATGGTCTTTTGTTTATTTCTTCTGATTATATTAAAAATACTCCTTATATTTTCGCTTGCACTCTTGACGATTTTTCAGAAAATACTTTACTTTTTAATAATATAAAAAATTATACCTTTTGGAAAACTTTAATTAATGCGTTTCAAATTGGAGCTATTAGATATGAAAATCAGAAAATAAAATCACTATGTCTTAGTTTATTTAAACGTATTTTGTGTTAGCACTTTGAAAACCGAACATATAGTTATGTAAAGCTATTGAAATCTGCATGATTACTAATTTTGCGGATTTTACAGAAATTGGAAATGTTCGCCGAACAATTGTTTATTACTAGAGCGACAAGTGGTTCGGCGATTGTTTCTTTAATTGAAAGTTTACTTGGGGGTATCTGTTTGTTGCAGGAGTTCGGCGAGACCCTGGCCGACGGCACGGACGTGGCCATCATCGCCAACGGCCTGTGCGTGGCCGAGGCTCTGGGGGCCCGCGACATCCTGGCCCAGGAGGGCATCTCCGCCCGGGTCATCAACATGGCCACGGTGAAGCCCCTGGA
>CANRPF010000050.1 GCA_947632375.1 uncultured Bacilli bacterium | reverse complement strand
AAAAGTACCTAAAATGACGTTGCTCTTATCTTCCAACTAAAAACGGTAGTTTCTTTCTTCTACCGTTGCGAGTATTTAACCTAGTCTAGTACTAAATGAGTAACTAAATTGGGGAATATTAATTTTTTGCAAATTAGTTATAGTCCACTTTGTATTGTTGATATTTTTTTCAGGGTTTAATCCATTAGCATTTAGATATATATTACCATTTTCGTTAATATATAATAAGCAAATACCTGCGTAAATTTTATTATTTGCTTGTATCCAAGATTTAACTGGTATTTGTAATTGATTAGCACCTACTCGTACATAAGGTAATGTTACGTGACCAACAGGAATTGCATTACTTTCAATGCTTTCGATTGGTTCTGTTAGCGTCCACGTACCGCTATTTATACAGGCGATTGTAGTTATATCATTATTTAAATAATTATATAAAGTTAATGGTATATCGCTACTATTAATGGTAGCATTTACTGGTACTTCTTCACATACGTCAATTCCACCACCTTGCAAAAAGTTATAAATATACCCTGCTATGTAACTATACCCCTCTTGTGTTGGGTGGCTTCCATCAGTGCACATATAACTATATTTATGCAAGATATTTTCGCAACCCTTTATATAAATTCCACCGTCTATAAAACATCTACTATAATAGTTTAAAACTGTAAAATTTAATGATATTCGTCGACTTCGTCCGTCAGAATTTTCCCTTGAACAATTACCAATCATACCAATATAAATTTTAGCATTAGGAAATACACTTTTACAATAAGTTAAAAATTGTCTTATATTTCCGTAAATTCCTGTTTGATTGTAGTCATTATAACCACCACAACAGACTACCCTAACGACTTTATTTTTATCAGTTATAGAATTGATGTTTTGTTGTAGTATTTGCAAAAAGTTATTGCCACTAATACCCGCTTTAGAAAACCCTGCTCCACTTTCGGCAAAACGATAGTATTCGTTATCGCTTAATTTTAATAAATCTTTTAAATATTCAGTCCAAGACTTAACAAATTCTGTTTTGGTATCGGTATTTATTACCCCTAGTGCATAACTATCACCTACAAAGACGGTTGTTTGATTTTCTAATTTTTCATTAATTTCAGCAACTTGTTTATTAATATCATTAAAAATATTCTTATTAATAATTCTTTCTAACGTCCCGTCTGTTGCCATTATATCTAATTTTTTATTAATTTCTTCTTGCACGTCCAAATTATCAAAATAATTATGTGTATAGTCATTTAATTCATTATATAAATTAATTAATTTAGTATCGTTACTGTTGGTTTTAGTAATAATTTCCTTTACTTTCGCTTTTAAAGTACATAACACTTCATAGTAAGACATCTCTTCATCAAAATACAACGGGATAGCCTTATGGATATGTTTTGTGAAAGTATCGTCTATTATTTCAATTTCTTCTTTTTTCATATTATCATTTCCTTTCTTCTAAAATAACCCAAAGAATAATTCTTCTAAGTCATTTATAATCATCATATCGATATTTGCAAAATTGTTTTTAAATTCCGTATAGATTTCTAATTTGCTTTTACCTTGCAAACCCTTAATTTTTCGGGTATATTTTTGATTGTTTTCACTAGTATTTTGTGTGTCATTGTTATATGTATTTATACTGGTATTATTACCCGTATTAGTAGTATTACTACTTCCTTTTAAAGTATTTGTATTATCATTTGTTGTAGCATTTTCCCGTCTATCAAGACTAGATAAATATTTGCTATCTTTGATTTTTTGTTCGTTTACAATTCCCTGTGGGGTATTATGATGAGCTACGTCCTCGTCAACTGATGTAGTGCCTTTATCTGTAGTAGTATTGTTAGTAGTATTTTCACTAGTTTCATTAATTGTATCGGTTGTATTAGACGTACCATTATTTGTTGTATTGTTAGTTCCGTTTATTATACTGTTATACGTTTCTTCAAAATCAAAATTGCTAAAAGTATCTTTTAATAATTCTTTTTCGGCATTGTATAAATTATTATAATAAGGCATTATTTCATTTAATTTATTGTTAAGATAAAATTTAAATAGTCCTGCCGTTTCAAAGGCAATCTCGTCTTCATAATAATGATATAGTATTTTTTTATTTAAAGTATTGCGATAATTTTCGTCAAAAATTGGGTATTCTTTTAATCCTAAGTCGTAATCATTATCTAGCATATTTTTAATCGTGGTCGTGTATTTACTCATAAACACCCTCGCTTTCGTCGTCTTCTTGTGTGTCTATCTCATTTACTAATTTTTGAACTTCTTCCATATTTACAGAAACTTTAATCACTTCATTGCCATTAAAGAATTTTTCATTGATTTCTTTACAGGCTTTTTTACGTGGCTCTAAAAACGCATTTAAATAAAATTGTATTAAATCGTTGTTGCTTTCAACTTCATCTGTAATAAGTCTTTCTTTTTTATCCGTATTTGCATTATTTATCCCTAGCATTGTTAAGCATTCATTTAATAAATCGTGCTTATAAATTGTTAACTTATCTAATAAATAGGGAGCGTCTGTATTTAATACGTTTAATTTATCTTGAATATTGAAGTTTTTTCTACCAAAAAGAACTGGAGTATTGCCACTAATTTTAGCATATGCGTTTTTTAATGTTAAAATGCTTTTAGTATCTCCCTCAATAACATATGGGGTTTTTTGAGCATTTAGATTCACGTCCATAGTGCGTTGAATTTCACTTAATCGTAACGCATAATTAAATACAAAATATCTTGTTGCCATATCCAAATTATTATTGTGTATTATTATTACATCGTCTATTTTATATGTTTTATTGTAATTATTTCCTATTGCTCTAACTTCAGTTGGTTCATAATAGATATTTTTTAAGTCGGTTTCATTTACTTCTAAGGTTTTATAACCTAACGTATTATCTTTAATAAAAACGGCTTTCCCTTTGTTAAAAAGTGTTTTTTCTAAAAATCTTGCATTTCCTCCGTTTTCATCTATCCCCTCCCACTTAAAAAGTGAGCGAGATATTAAAGATAGTTTGGTAAAATATTCAAAAACAGTAGAATTATTTAAAAACATAGACATTTCGTCGTCTGTTGGGGTAAATCTTTTCAATTGTTATCACCTCTTTTATATTATATCATTATTTACACTATAATTCAAAAAGTTACTCGTGTTATGCCAAAATCTAATACCTTTATTAAAAATATCATTGATTTTTTTCAAGTCAAATTGGTTAAAATTTCCTGTAAAATCTGCATTAATAGTTTTAATATAATTGTAATTTCTTCTTGATTTTAAATTAGGGGTTTTGACTTCATTTACTTTGTAACCAAACATATTAAAATAATTATCGATAATTTTAGCGTATTCTTGCTTTATGCACATCGGATAAATTTCAAAACCAAATTTATCCATAGCATAATTTATATCCCCACAGTTTACGTTGCCTTTCGCTTGATTAGGGATTTTAGAATGTTGATAAATTTCTCCGACACTACTTCCTATTGAAAGTAAACTATTCGCTACACCCATTCCGTTACCCGTGACGGCACTAGCACCTAGGCTTAAGCCCTCGCTAGCAAAATCTAGTCCGATATTAATAGCCGACTGAGTTAGCCAATTAATGTAAACGTCAGAGTTCCAAGAAAACATCGGAAGTTTTCCACCGTTTACACCCTCGTTATAATTATCTTCAACATTTTTGTAGTTTTGGGGAATTAATCTTATTGCACAACTAGGACAAATTGCACCCCATACGTTAAATCTTACATAGTCATCACTAGAAAAGTCTTCATATTTAAATTCTACTTCACTGCCACTATTGTTTGTGACGTAAAAATAATTATAGGGGTAGGTAAAAAGTTTGTTATTTTTAGGGGTATATCCGTTTAAATTAGTAGCCCTAATCTGTGTTAATTCTGTTAGGGGTTTTGCTTTGTCGCTTTCTTCTAAAAAAGCGTAATTAATTCCGATATGATAATCACCAAAATTATAAGAAACGGTTTTTAATTCATAATCACCTGCTAAATCTCTCGGAAATGGAAATATATATTGTATTGCGTCTATTTTAGTTTTTAAAGTAAAATAAATTATTAAATTTTTTAAATAGTAACTATTTTCTACTATTATATAAGATAATCCACTAACAATACCAGTAAATTTTCCAATAACGGGCACTCCCCCTAATTCATCGGGTACATCACTTACACCCACACAATAGACAGTGCCACCATAATTATATGGGATAGCCGACTTATTAGTATTAGTAACATAACTGCCAAGTTCAACGCTTTCAGGTACTGTATGAACTCCGATAGTGTCATCTGATACGTGCTCTCTTTCAACAAAGACATTATGATATTGTATGTCAAAAAGATACGTCTGTAAAACATCAGTTTCGATAGTAATTTCGGTTACTTCTTCGGCAATATAACGCATATTAGTTATAAAACAATAATAGGTTTTGTTTTTATTTTTATAAAATAGATAGTTATAATTGTAAAGATTTTCGATATTTCCCTCAACTGTAATAGTACTGTCTTTTTGAATAAACGTGTATTCGCTAAAAGATAATTTACTTAAACTATTAAAATATGTTGTTTGAGCATTTAAATTCGTAAAGTCAAAAGTATCGTTATTATCTATTGTTAGGGGAACTCTAACTAAAGTTATGCTTGTTTCAGGTGTAAAAATCATTTTTTCAACTCTTTTCTATTTAAAAAAGCCGATGTTATTCGGCTACATTTACTGTTACATTTATTTCACAAGTTTTACCATTATCACTACTTGCCGTAATTTTAGAAGAACCATTAGTTATAGGGTTTACTAAAACAGTTTTGTTATCTTTTCTACTAATAGTAAGAATTTGGTCATTTTCATTACTAAAAGTAATATTACTAGATGTGTCTTCAGGTGTCGTATTTAGTTGTAGTTCAGTTAAGCCCTCAAAACTAGTAATTTCTTTCGTTGGTTGGTCGGCAAAATTCATTTCGGTTACTTGTTTATCTTCGGCTTTTTTAGTTGCTATAATAACACCATTTGCAAAAGGACTTAAATTGAAGTAACCCCAAGAATGCAAATAAATGTTATGCGACATCGTACTAGCATTATAAAAATCGTCAAATTTTAAAACACTATCACGAATTTGAAGTAAAGACTCATCGCATACAACTGCTAAAATTTCAGAATTTTTCCACTCATCGATGGCAATTGTGGCTTGTTCAAACTCTACTTTGCTCATATTGAAAGCGGCCGCAAGGACATCGACTTCAGTATTTACAAGCACATCAGATTTAATTAAAATGCACATTCTGTTTTTTGGTGTCCAAGTTGTAATAGTTTTCCCGTCTGCTCTGTTATGGGAAAAAGCGTTATATTTAGTACTAGGGAATTGCATTTTATATGCTAATTTTTTACATAATTTAATAAATGATTTTCCTGTTTCTTCATTGGTTGGCTCGTTTATCACTTCAACCAACATTTTATTTTTAATGTATGCGTCGTCAATAATTTGCTTAGTATACAAAAATTCATCGATATAATTACCACTATATAAAGAATTAGTAATCTCGGTAATGAATTCTTCAAAGGTATCCCAAGAAACAAATGCTTGTTGTATCATTTCCCGTTGAATAGTTTTAGGATATTTATCTTTTCTATTCAATTGATAATATGCAGAATGAGTATCTGGGTCGGTTATTGTAAGTAATTTACTCATACCCTCGTTAGATAGGTCGTACGCTTCTCCCTCGGCTGGATTGACAAAAATTTCTTGAATACTGTCGCCTAGTGGTACGCTTTCTTTTTTAAATCTTGCTAGTGGGTTCTCATATACATCTTTGTTATGAATAATTGTTAAACCAATTCTATTAATTAAGGTAGTAATGAAACTATTTAAATTAGGTTGGTAATTATTATCTAACAAAAATGTTGAGATTTCCCCTATATTGCTAGCCGTCGCACGTGGTAATGCTTCACTAAAAGCCGTTGGCATAGCCGATAAAATTGAATTATAGACTTTAGCCCCTTTAGGTAGATTTGCTTTATTAATTTTAGTTGCCATTAAATGATTTCTCCTTTCTCATTAATTAAATTTTCAGGTTTTTCGTCTTCTTCCTCGTCATTTTCTTCTTCCTTTGGTGGTTCTTCTTCTTGCTTTTCCTCAGTTTTATAACCTATTTGCTCGTACAACTTAGCATTGGCTTTTAAGAGTTCGTCATTTCTTGTTTTTAAACTTTCATTTTCACTAGATAATTTTTCATTATTTTCAAGTGACAAAGTATAATTAGAAACTACTGTTAATAATTTCTCACTAATAAGAGCCGAATTTTCTTCGCCAACAATTGAACGTATCTCATTTAATAGGTTATTAAATTCTTCTAAATTTAACAAAATAATCTCCTCACTTTCTTTTTATTATATTATACTACTAAAAAAAATACTTGTCAAAATATTTTAATAATGCTATAATTAAATTGTGTAATTATACACAAATTTAAATTCCTATAGGTTTTTTGCAATACCTCGCAAAAAATTTAAACTTCACAAAAAGAAGACGACTAGAAACGTCTTCTTTTTGTATTAAATAAAACCCATTTATATCCTTTTTTCTTAGTAAATGTGGGGTGTGGTAGTGGTGGATAGGGGGAGGGGTCAGAGCCGTCAATATAAGGTGGGTATAAAAAATATTTAAATGTATAACTTGAACCTAGCATATCGCTATTGTTATTTTTATCGTGATTTGACATATAAAAATAATGCCAATTTGTTGTGTCAATTGGTCGATACCAAGCACTATTGGACGTACGATATGAACCGTCCTCGTTTACTTGCTCAACAACACAGACGTGTCCGTCTTCGCTCCCGTTTTCATAGACACATATCGCCCCGACTTTGGGTGTCACACCCTTTTCCCAATTAGAACCAATACGTCCTGCGTTTCCCCAAGAGCCTGCACTAGGAAGTGCTAGCTCAGATATATTTAAATCGACATTGTTAGCCCTAGCAATTTCTAAAGCCCGACCTAAAGCATAAGCCGTACAGTTTGGCATTTGATAATCGGGGTAATAACCATTATTGCTAGCATTAAAATAGCATTCTTGTTCTATTAGTGAACCTGTAGGTAGAGGTTTCGTTGTTCTTGGAGTAAAAATCATTTTATCACTTCCTTAAAAAACAATACTTATAGTATTGTTTCGTCATTTAGCCAACCAGTGCCGTCATTAATTAGATAAGGGTTTTTAGCATTAGGAATAATTTTAGTAATTTTTCCACTGTGAATTAATGCTTTTAATTTTTCAGTACTTTGTGACGTATAAAAAAGATAATCAAAATGAACGATTTCACCTACATAATGAGATTTTTTACTTGGGATATTTTCTTGCACAACATTATCAATAATTGTATTATCATTTAACCAACCAGTACCATTATTAATTAAATAAGGGTTTTTAGCATTTTCTATAATTTTGGTTATCTTGCCACTATGTACTAAACTTTTTAATTTTTCATCGCTTGTTGATGTATAGCATAAATAGTCAAAACGTACAGTTTCACCTAGTTTATGCTTTAAATTAGTATTTACTTGTGGCTTTTCTTCTTTAGGTTGCTCTTTTACTTCTTCTTTACTATTTAAAATTGAATTGGCTTTTTCAATAATATAATCTATTTTAGATAAAAGATAATTGCCTGGACAAGTTGTTGCCGAATACATTCTATGCCACGTAAGGGTTTTGCCCTTAACCAATTTAATATTATGACGATGAGCAATGTCGGCAACTAATAAAATTAATTTTGCTAAACTTTCATTCGATACGTGCCAATCGCCACCGACTTCGTCATTTGATACTTCAATGGTAATCGCTCTTTTATTGCTTTCCCAATTTGAATTTGTCCAAGCCGTGTCGCTTTCACGTACAAACTGCGACACATCGCCATTTTTACCTATTCCATAATGGGAACTAGCCTCACGGGATTTGTTTTGAAATATAGCCCCTATTTGTTCACTTGTCAAAATTCCCGCACAGTGGTGTATTGTAATTTCACATTTTTTTGAACCCTCAGTACCTACTGTATAATTAGTTGGACTTGCAGGAATAAAATTTTTTGCTAATTTACTATCCATTTTTTAATCACCTCTATTATCATTAAATTCTTCTTCCATTTCTTCATTAGATATAAGTTCTTCTATTTCTTCATTAAATTCTTCTTCTTTTTCTTCTACTTCTTCAATATCTAAATTTTCAATATTTTCATTCATTTGTAATAATCTCCTTTTCTTCAACCTCTGGCAAACCCGTTGCAATTGATGTTAAAATTGATAATAGCCCTGCTAGTAGACTAGCCGATATGCAAACTTTCCAATCAACGTCACTTAACACAACACTTGAGCCCACACAACCGATAAAAGTTTGGCAAACTGTTTTTAAAGCACGTACTAAAGCACATTTTACAAAAAGTTTAAAATTAATCATTAGTTTTCTTCCTTTCTAAATAATTTATTGTTTTTGTTAGCACAAAATTATAACCTTTATTAAATTTAAAATCTGATTTCATTTTTTTAAGTAAAATCAAAATCTTCTTTTTTTCACTTATTCGGGTGTCGTATTCTTTTAATAAGAGGTTAAGTATTGCACTAAAAGAAGTCGCTAGTGCAGAAATAAAAATTACTTTTAACATTAAATCGTTTTTTCTTAATAAAATTAATACAATAAAACTACTCCAAAACGACTGAATAAAAGTCTTCAATATTTTTTCTTTCATTTTTAGCACTTCCTTATAATAATTATAACATATAAAAAGAAAATATTTAAATATTTTCTTCACTTTCTTCACTTTCTTCTTTTTCTTCTTCTTTTATTTTATTTGTCCAATAGTTGTTATATTCTTCTAAATTAATACCAAAACATAAACAATACATATCATTTCGACTTAAATTTGTAGGTACTTTATCCATATTAAAATCAATTAAATTTTTTAGATATTTTTCATAGGTTATCGCATTAAAATCATTTTTACAATATGCAAAAATAAATTTATCGGCTAATTCTCTAAAAGCAATTTTTAAATTATCATATCTTTCTTTTAATTCATCTTTAGTTATATCTTTATTTTTATACATAATAAATTGATTTTCTTTTTTTAATATTTCGTTTTCTTTTTCTAATTCTATAATATAATTAATAATATCATTTAATTTTATTTCTTTCATAATATTCCTCTTTCTATTTAATACTAAAGGTTGTCGGCACTAAAATCACGCCACCTTTAACGTGTTTAAAAATTAGTTTTCCGTCAACTGTTAAATTTTCGTTAAAATTATCAAAATTAACATTTACCCCCAATTTTTTAGGTAGTCCTGCAATTGTTGTTTTAAAACTACCGTCCACAAACTCTTGAATATAGCACTTTGCCCTTAAATATTTTGCTCTTTTCACATAATCTTCAATTTTATAATATCCTAATTCTTCATTATCAATTGGCAATATTTTTTTGATGTCATCGTCATTTAGTGTCGTGTGAATACTATCCGTGTCATTGTATATATAGCAATCTTTTCCGTATTTCTCTAGGCTATAATCTCTAATTTTTTGGCTATCTCTGATAATTTGGTTACGTCCGTAACTCGTTACAAAACTAGCAACAGGAATATATATTCCGTCAGAGTTTTCGCTTTTCATAATATCATATTTAACCACATCATCATCTAAATAAACGTGCTTTTGGGTGTGTTGGATATTACTACCAAATTTGCCATATAATGAATTTAACATAACTTTAGCAATACTTCGCATTGGTGCGTTTTTCTCTATTGTCGCTTTTTTCTTTATTCCATACCAATAATCTACATAATCTGTAAACATCGTGTTTGACGACTTAAATTTAAACCCGCCGTGATATGTCACGTCCTTAACTTCATAATTTTCAAAAAACAACTCAATATCAATATTCGTTAAGCACAAGGTTACTAAATCATTGTTACTACTTTCTAAATATTCCGTAGGTTTAAAATCGACATTATCTTTTATCTGAATACAAGGTATTTTATTTGGTTTTAATTTAAAACTACAAGATAATTGTTGTATGTATAAATTGAATAATTTATCTTCAACATATTTTCCCTCAAAGTAAATTCCAATTCCATACGGTAACGGTTTATTTCTCAAAATATTTGGATACATAGAATTTATATCTAAAATTATTTCATTTTCTATTAATTTATCTTTATATATTGGATTTAAATAAGTAAAGCCCCCTTTATAACTCATTTTAATTGATAAAAATACTAAATCGTTTATTACTGGAAAAAGTCTTTTAAATTTCTCATCGCTCATCATTTTTTTATAGTTATTTAATGCACAACTGCCAATTGTTAAAGATGTTAGATTTTCTCTTTCTAATTCTTCTAGTGCCATAGCCATTATCACTACATCATTTTTAATATATGCTAGTTCTTCTTCGGTAGGAATGTATCCCGGACGACGTAAAATGTCATAGTCCATATCTAGTTTTTGAATAGGTAAGGAAAATGCTTTGGCAACATTGTCAACCGACATATTAAGTAATTTTAAACTATCAGTAAATTTTACTTTTTTAGTCTTTTTTCCCTCTACTTCAAAATAAACCTCTATTGAATAAAACTGCCCTAAACCTGATATAAGGGTTTGAAATGTTTTACTTTTTCTTTTTTTACTGTCAAAAATTTCTTCATAACCGTTTTTTAAAAGCCAATATAAAATATATTCTCCGTCGTATTTTAAATTATGAAATGCAACTTCTAAATTTGCATTTTTATAGCAAAATTCCATAAAATCGTCAATATTATTTCCTTGAATAAAATTTTTTGTATTTCCTATTTCACATAAGGCGTAACTCCATACCCAACAATTGATATCTTCATTCTCGTCTTTTTCGTAACTCGTTTCAAAATCTGCCGTAAATCGTTTCATTTTTTATACCTCGCATTCTTAAATATAATTTTCAATAGTTCTATCGATATTGTTATATAATTCATCTAAATATACATACATATTATTAAAATCTTCGCTTGTATATCTCGCTTTAGATAAATTATCTAAAAGAAAATGATAATTTTCTAAAAATAATTTTAAGCCCTCGTCATCATTATACATATCATAAAATTTTGTATTATTAACTTTATCCAATTTTTGTATAATATCTTTTACTTTATCCATTGAAAAACCTGACATATTCGCATTAGTTATTAGCATATTATAATAATTTTCCCTAAATAATTGTTGTCTTGTTTTTGTTTGATTTCTTAAAAATCCTAACCCCGTCTTAAATTCTTCACTAGTTTTAATATTTTTTAATGTTAAATTTTTTAGTTTTTCCTGCTTGGCTATTAAATTTTCGTATCTGTTATCCATTAACATTTTTTTAGGGTACCCCTGACTTTTCCCTAAAATTCGCACATCACGATTATAACTTTCAATCTCTTTCGCTAATTTATTTTTAGCCCGTCGTTTCTCGGCTTTGAAAATCTCTTTTTCATAAAAAGATATTCCCTTTTTATCTTTAATTTCTGCACCACGTTTTAAAAATTTTTGTAAATCTCTTAAGGCTTTTCCTTGTTCTTTTTTAGACGGGTGATATGCGATAAAAGTTTTCTTATTAATAGGGTTAGGAATTTTAATATTTTCGTTTTTTTCTTTTTTCTTTAATCTTCTAATTTTAGCATTATAATTACGAAGAATTTTATTAATATCGGGGGTAGTAGCCAATTTTAAATAACTAACTCAATTTTTATCTTAGGTATTTTATCTAATTCTTCATAATTATCTTTATCGTTTTTCACTAATACATAAAAATCTCTTTTTTCTATCATTTTATATAATTTAATCAATAGCATTTCATTTATTATAATCTTACAATAATTATTATACTCAAGTTTTGTGTTTTCATTTTCTGTAAATTCTTTTAATTTCTCTTTAAATCTTTTCAAATAAGACTTTGATGTAAAGAAAAATTTTAAACGACCATAATCAAAATAGTAGGGGGATTGCTTTATATCTAAGCAAATACCCCTATAGGTAAAAATTCCTTTATCTTTCAT
>CANRPF010000049.1 GCA_947632375.1 uncultured Bacilli bacterium | reverse complement strand
GTTTCCAATTAGAGAGAATACATAAAATATATTCCCTCTAATTTGGGATGCTTTTTTTTTAACTGTGAATTGTAACGTAAAAATTACAAATAATATGATTTCTATGTAATTTTGTTGTAAATACATAGGATTTATGATATTATATATATGCAAAATTTTGTGAAAGGAAGACAAAGTACGAACGAAAAAAGAAGAAATAATAAAATTTATAAAAAAGGAGTTAATATATGAAAAAAATTATAAATAAACTAGATATAATTATACACAAAATATCTATAGGTTTTGTTATAGCTTTGTTTACAGTTATAGTAGTAGGAATGCTTTTATGTAATTCGATTTATATAAATACAACTGACACTCCTTCATTTGTTATGAATAATATTTGGAATTATTTAGCAATAATTATAAATGTTTTAGGTATAATTGTATTAATATTATTAAACAAGTTTTTAAAAGAAAAATTTCCAAAGAATAAATACATAACCATAGGAATATTTGTATTGTACTTTATAGCAGAATTTATATATATAAAGTTAGTTCCAATAAAACCATTTTCAGATATGCAAGGGATAGTAAATGTTGCATCTAGTTGTTTTAAGGAGGGAATGGAATATATATACTTATTTCCAAATAATTTACCAATTGCTATTATATTTTTCTTTTTATTTAAAATGTATAAAGGTATTGTTATAATAAAATTAGCAAATGTTATATGTAATATAATAACAATATATTTTGCATATAAAACATATAAAAATATATATACAAATGAAAACAAATTAGTATTATTATTTGGAATATTTTCAATACCAGCATTTCTATATGTAAATCATGTGTATAATGACGTTATTTTTGTAGCGATAACAACGATAATTTTATATATAATAACAAAAGAAAAATTGATGAGAAAAGATATAATAATACTTGCAATTTTATCTTTTATACAATTCTTTATAAGGCAAGTTGGAATAATATTAATAATAGCAGAGATAATGTATTTAATATTGAAGAAGCATAATTATAAAGCTGCGCTAGCAATAGTAGTTACATGTACTATTTTTCAAACTATATACGTTACGCAAATAGAAAATAGGCTAATTCCAGAAAGTGAAAAGGGAAAAAGTTGCAAAGTGTGGTCATTTATAGAAGTAGGATTAAATGAACAAAAATTTGGATTTCAAGATGGTTCATACTCGCCGAAATGGGAAGCAAAAGATATAGTCGAACGTATTAAAAGTCTTGGTGGAAAGAGACTTATGACCTTACTAGCAAAAAAAGAGTATTGGTTATGGACAGAAGGAACGTATCAGGTGCAGAGGTATGCATTTGGAAATGGTCTTCCAGACTTATTTTATTATGAAACTCCAATAACATTAAAAGTATCAAATCCTGAAACATCAAAAGTAAGAAAAGCTTTTGATTATATAATGGAAGCACAATATTTTATTTTTATATTATTATCATTAATAGATTTACTTATAAAAGATGAAGAGGAAATAAAAGATAAAAAAGATAAAAAAGATAAAAAAGATTTGTTACTTTATTTTATAATAGGGATTTTTTGTTTCTATATACCAATGGAAATAAAATCAAGATATATTTATTGTTTATATCCAGTATTTTTAATATTTGCAGCAAGAGGAACAATGAAATTGCAAAATATAATAATTAAAAATAGACAAAACAAATAAAAAGTTTAAAATAAAAATTTCTAAAAATATTTTATAGAAAAGTACTAATAAGAAAATACAAAATGTTTTTAGAAATTTTTTGCTTTTTAAGTAGATTATTGTGTTGACAACATATATGATGATGAGTTATAATAAGTTAACAGAAACTAGTAAAGGAATAAATTATGAAAGACATAAAAACTGGTGAATATAAATTGGAACAAAATCGAAAATCCAATATAGAATTATTAAGAATTATTTCAATGTTATTAATAATAAGTTTTCATTATGTGTTTAAAAGTGGCTATGTTTTTGAACAGTTAAATTATAATTCTTTTATAGTAAAAACATTTTATTTTTTTGGAGAATTAGGAGTAAACTTGTTTTTTTTAATAACAGGATATTTTTTAGTAAAAGGTAAGTTTTCAATAAAAAAATTTATAAGGTTAATACTAGAAGTAAATTTTTATTACATATTAACATTGATAGTATTTGACATTATAAAAAATGGAGACGTAAATCTGCATGAAATATTTAAAACTTACATTTTAGAACTTCCGACAATATTTGACAAATATTGGTTCTTTACGGTATATATCTTGTTATATGTTTTTAGTCCATATTTAAATATGTTTTTACAAAGCATAAAAAAATCTGACTATCAAAAACTTTTAATACTGTTAGTATTGATTTGGTCAATTATACCTACAATTTTTGGAATACGTTTAAATGATACAGAAAAACTACTTTATTATAATAGATTTATTTGGGCAGTAATTATATATTTTATTGGTGCATATATAAGAATTTATTCTATTAAATTTTTCAATAAACGGAAGATGTACGGCGATAGTTATTGCTATAATGTCATTTGCTGTAATGTTATTAGGAATTTTAGTTATTTATAAATTTAAAAACTTTTTTTCAAAAATAGGAACTACAGAAGTAGCATATTTTTGGATGCCAAATACTATTCCAATGTTATTATTAAGTATATCAGTATTTAAAATATTTTTAGATATTAAACTTGATTATAATAAAATTATAAATAAATTAGCTTCAACCACTTTGGGAATATATTTATTACATGATGGAAAATTAGATACATATATTTGGACTTACGTTTTTAAATCAAAAGAGCATTTAAATAATAATTATCCAATTTTATATATTATAGAGGCAGCAGCTATTATTTTTATAGTTGGAGCAATAATAGATTTAATAAGACAGTTTATAGAAAAACATACAGTAAATAAAATACTTTATTCAAAGGCATTTGATAATATAGGTAAAAGAGCTGAAGAATTTATTGATAAAATAAAAAATATATTGTAATAAATATTAACAAAATATCAAGAGGTGGACATAATGAATAAAATAGATGTATACGACTTTGATGGAACAATATATAATGGTGATTCATCTATAGATTTTTTCCTTTATGCTATAAAAAAGAAAAAAAGCATAATTAAATATTTGCCTAAGATTTTTACCATTATGATATTAAAATGTTTAGGATTAGTGTCAACAAAGAGTTTTAAAGAAACGTTTTTTTCATTTATAAAAGAAATAGAAAATTTAGAGGAATATGTAAAAGAATTTTGGAAAATGAAAAGAGAAAAAATAAATAAGTTTTTTTTAGATAACATAAGTGAAAACAGAAAGACTTATGTTATAAGTGCTTCGCCTGAATTTTTATTAAGACCATACTTATCTGAATTTAAAAATATCAAATTAATTGCAACTAAAGTAGATAGAAATGGAAAAATAAATGAAGAAAATTGTAAAGGACAAAAAAAAGTAGAATTATTAAAAAAAGCAGAACAAGATTTTGAGATAGAAAATTTTTATACAGATTCATCTTCGGATTTACCACTTGTAAAATTATCTAAGAATTCTTACTATATAAAAAAAGGTAGGGTGAAAAAATGGAATTTAATAAGGAAAAATTAACTTCATATATAAAGTTGATGAGGCCACATCATTATTTAAAAAATGCGTTAATATTTTTACCTTTAATATTTTCAAAAGGATTTACTAACATTAACTTATTACTAATTACAATAATTGGAACAATTGCTTTTTCATTAATGAGTTCAGTAGTATATATAATAAATGATATTGTAGATGCTCCAAAAGATAGAATGCATGAAACAAAGAAAAACAGACCAATAGCATCTGGTAAGATTAGTGTAAAAAAAGCTATAATTCTAGCTATAATTTTATTATTAATAACAATAATTTTAAATATATATATAGCAAGTAAAGCAATTGCAAATAAGTATTATTTATATTTTATAGTATTTTATGGATATTTAGTGATGAATATTTTATATAGTGTAAAATTAAAGAATGTTCCAATTCTAGACATCACCATCTTAGCAATTGGATTTGTACTTAGAGTTATTTATGGTACATTGATTATAGGAGTAGAAATATCAAATTGGTTATATTTAACAGTTCTTTCATTTTCTTTTTATATGGGACTAGGAAAAAGAAGAAATGAATTTAAGAAAAACGGAAGCAAAAGTAGAAAAGTATTAGAACAGTATAGTGAAACTTTTCTTGATAATAATATGTATGTATGCATGACAATAGGAATAGTATTTTATTCATTATGGTGTATAGATGTTCAAAATATATTAAAATCATTTATAAATGTAATTTATACAATACCACTAGTTATTATCATTTGTATGAAATATAGTTTAAATGTCGAAGGAGATTCATCAGGAGATCCAGCAGATGTTATATTAGGAGATAAAGTTTTATTAACTCTTGCGTTAGTTTATGCTATAATTATGTTCATGATAATATATTTATAATAGTTGTATATATAAATAATTATAAAATGGCATAGGAAGGGAGATTTATATATGCATAAGCTATTATAAATTATGTATAATTTTAGATAGTTAAAAACTTATTGATAATTTGCTAAAGTAATGATATAATAATATATGCTTAAGTATAACAAATTTTAATATAAGAATGGGTGGAGAAAATGAACATATTCAAACAAAAGCTAAGAGAAAAATTAAACTTTACAAATATATTGATTTTTTTAGTATTAGTAATTTCTTTTCTATGTGTCTTAAAAATAAACATAAATACTCATATTTATCATGATGAGTGGGTATTTTCTATTATTTATGGAACAGAAAATAAAATACATAGTTTGAAAGATATACTAGTATCAGCTAAAAATATATATTTTACTCATTCGGGAAGAGTAATAGTTCATACTTTACTTATGATACTTTTAAGATTTGGTAATATGGCTAGAGCAATAATTAATTCTACTTTCTTTGCTTTATTGGTTTTTGAATTAATAAAGTTTTCGGGAAAAGGTAAATTAAGAATTCCAATTGCAATATTGGTATTTCCTTTACTTTGGTTTAAAATACCAGCTTTTGGTCAAACAGTAATATGGCTTGCTGGTGCTACCGGTTATTTATGGACAGCAGTTACATTATTGTTTTATATCCATTTGTTAGAAAAAATATTAAAAAATGAAATTGAGTATAGAAAAACATCATTAATACTATTTACTATTTTTAGTTTTATAGTTGGGTCTTTACACGAAATAGTTGGAGTAATATCAACTGTAATATTAGGACTTTCATTTGTTTTGTTACTTTATAAAAATAAAAAAATAAATAAGACATTATTACTAGGTGGGTTATTTAATTTGTTAGGATTTTTAAGTAATATACTTTCACCAGGAACAAATGGGAGAAAAATGCTAGCAATGCAAGTTGATGGAGATATACCTAGCTTTTTATCAAGACTTAAAAATTCATTAGTAATGCTAAAAGGAACAATTGTAGAAAATGTTTTTATATTTGGAATAATACTAATTACTATTACATTTGTAATTATTAAAATAATACAGAAAAGGAAAAATAAACAGAATTTTAAATATACAAAAGAGATATATATGATTTTGTTTTTAATAGTAGCTTCTATATGTTCCTATATAGCAATGAGTGTTTCGCCTACATTTGATTTAAGGGTAACATTTGTACCATATATAATTTTTGTATACGTAGCATTAAAATGTCTTTATATATTAGGAGTAAATAAAGACATAAAGATTATTGAAGCTATAACAATTACTTTTATTGCAGTATTATTTATTTTTGATGCAGTACCTGATATTAAAGAAACTTTTAATTTTGTAAAAAGTCAAAAAATAGCTTGGGACAAAAGAGATGCTTCAATAGAAGAACAAATAAAAAATGGTAAAAAAGATATATATGTTGAGCCACTAAGTATATCTGGCTCAAACCCACATCTTTATTTTGCTGATATCAGCTCTTCACTTTCAGGAATTCATAATACTTCTATGAAATTATTTTATGAAGTAAATTCAATTAGAATAAAAGAAAATTATTATATGGATTTAAGAATAAAAAATATAAATGAAGATAATAAAAATTCTATAAAGATATCTTCAAAAAGTTATGAGGAAATACAGAATTTTAATATTATAACTAAAGAAACATATGATAAAACGGCACCATATAAAAGGTATACATATGCATATCAAGGTGGAGAAATTACTATATATCCTTCTATGGCAAGTATAGAAGATTTATGTATTACATTTACAAAAAATCAAACAATAACAATTGAAAAACTAAAATTATATACTCCTGAGAATAGTATATTTGAAGCAAAAGGAAAAGAAATATTAAACCATTGTAAATTAGAAAATTTGGAAATCGAAAGTTCTACAGAAGATGAAATTGTTTTAAAAGTAAATGAATTATCTAAAATAAAAGTTTTAAAAAATTAAAATAATTTGTACAATTAGTAGTTAACAAACTTTGGAATAGAAATAATGAAAAAATGAAGTATATGGTAAATTTGAGGTTGTGAAAAATAACAAGATTGATAAGTCATATATATATGACTAAGTTAGAAACCAAAATGTATGGCAAAAATAGTAAAAGATAATATTATGAAAAAATTGAAATAACTACTTTTGCAATCTAAATGCTAATATTTTTATTCAATTAATAATTCACAAATACAACTTTTTTTCGTAGTTGTGATGTAAAATAATCTAATATTATAGAGTTAATAGAAGAAAGGTTTAGAAATAGATCTTTCTTCTTTTTATTTTTATATATAGTTAAAAAATTTTATAATTGCATATAAGATAAATGTGTAATTTTAGGAAATATTTTATATAAATGTTTATACTATTTTACTTTAGATTTTTTACTAAATAAATGTTTTTTTAATATTATTATTGAGCTTATATTTATTTTTATCATAAATATTCAATATGTTGCTAATTAATGCAAAGTATGATATACTTATATATGTTAAAATATAGAGAAAGGTGAAAAAATGGATTTTATAAAAACATTAATAAAAAATAGAAGATTAGTAGTACAATTAGGAAAAAATGATTTTAAAAATAGATTTGCTGGGACAAGTTTGGGAGCATTATGGGGATTTGTTTCGCCATTTGTATTTATGCTTACATATGTAATTGTATTTCAATATATTTTAAAGACAGGTAGTGCGGGTAATTATCCTTATGTTGTTTGGTTTTTACCTGGTATGTCAATGTGGATGCTAATAAATGATAGTATTTTAAATGCTAGTGGATCAATTAGAAATTATAGTTATTTGGTTAAAAAAGTTGTTTTCCCAGTTGATATAATACCAGTAATATCATTAACATCTGCAGGTATTGTAGGTATGTTCTTATTTTTAATATCTATAGTTGTCTGTGCAATATATGGATATTTTATAAATATATTAAAGTTAATATATCTTGTAATTGCAGTATATGCTCTTATAATTGCAATAACTAGATTTACATCTGCGGTATGTACATTAGTGCCTGATTTTGTGCAACTTTTAGGTGTAGTTATGCAACTTTTATTTTGGTTTACACCTATAATATGGAATATTTCAATGCTTGAAGATCATCATATTCTATATAATATTGTTAATTGTATGCCTTTTACGTATTTAGTTAATGGCTTTAGAAGTGCGTTTACTGGCGAAGCACACATTTTAGCATTAAATGGTATTCCAACAATAGTTTTTTGGGTTTTCGTTATTATAGTATTTTTGTGGAGTAACTATGTTTTTAAAAAGAACAAAAAAGATTTCGCTGATGTATTATAGGGAGAAAATTTATGGATGAAATTGATATATTACTTGCAACATATAATGGCAAAAAATATATTAGAGAATTATTAGATTCACTTTGTAACCAAACATATAAAAACATTAGGATATTAGTTTGTGATGACTGTTCTAATGATGATACTGTTTCTATAATTCGAAAATATATGGAGCAAGATAGTAGAATAATATTATTTCAAAATAAAGAAAATATAGGTTCTAATAAAACATTTGAATATTTACTAAAGAAAGTTGAAAGTAAGTATTTTATGTTTGCAGATCAAGATGATGTATGGAATATAGATAAAGTTGAACTTACATATAATAAGCTGATTTCAGAAAAGGCAGATTTAGTTTTTACTGATTTAGAGGTCGTTGATGAAAATCTTAATACTATTAACAAGTCATTTAATAAATTAAAAAAATATAACTATATAATTAATAAGTGTATAAAAAATGGATATGACTTAGAAATATTGCATAATACTATTACAGGCTGCACAATACTTTCAAAAAAGAAATGGATTAAAGAAATATTACTAATACCTGAGAATAAAAATATATTATATGATTATTGGTTAGGTTTAATAGTAGCATTAAAGGGTAAAATAGTATATTTGGACAAGCCGACAATAAAATATAGGCAACATATTAATAATCAAGTAGGCACATTAAGATATGTTGAAAGATTTAATGATTTTAATAGTATAAGAAATCATTTAATTAGTATTAGAATAGATAATTTCACTACTTTTATAAATAATAAAGAAATTTTTAATGATGAACAAAATAAATTAAATGAAAATGCATTAAAGTATTACAAATGTATAGAAAATAAAAAGAATATAAATATGAAAAATATAGGTACTTTTCATAGATTATATAAAAAGGAAAGACTATCTTTTTATATTTCAATGTTTTTTATATTTAATATACCAATCATAGTAAGAATATTATATAAGATAAAAAAATTAATAGTAAGAAAAAACGAAAGGAATTAAATTAATGAGTCAAGATACACAAAATAGAGTTAATAAAGAAACTCCTGTTATTAGTATAAAAAATTTAAATAAAGAATACAAGATGTACAGTAGAAAGTTAAATAGATTAATTGAAAGTATATTTCCTAGTGTACATAGACATGGTACATTTAAGGCAATTGATGATTTAAATTTAGATGTATATAAAGGTGAAGTTCTAGGAATACTTGGTAAAAATGGTGCTGGTAAATCTACATTACTAAAAATGATTACTGGTGTTGTAACTCCAACATCTGGCACAATAGAGGTAAATGGAAAAATCAGTTCATTATTAGAGTTAGGAACTGCTTTTAATCCTGAGCTAACTGGTTATGAAAATATTTATCAAAATGGACTTGTAATGGGACTTACAAAAGAGCAAATAAAGGAAAAAGAAAAAGAGATAATAGAATTTGCAGATATTGGTGAACATTTATATCAACCAGTTAAAACATATTCATCTGGAATGTTTGCACGTCTTGCTTTTGCTTGTGCTATAAATGTTGATCCTGAAGTTTTAATAGTTGATGAAGTATTATCTGTTGGAGATATGGCTTTTCAACTAAAATGTTTTAAAAAATTTGAAGACTTTAAAAAAAGAGGTAAAACTATACTTTTTGTTACTCATAGTATTGTTGACGTTATAAAAAACTGTAATAGAGCAATTATAATATCTGGAGGAAGAAAAATATATGACGGTGACGTTAAACAAGGGGTAGATAAATATAAAAAGATAATTGTTGGATTAGATAAAAAAGAAATTGATAAACAAAAAAATGATGAAAAGGATGCATATGATATAAAAAATGAGAAAAGAAAAGATGTAAAAGGTGAAGTTTGGAAAGAACATTTTTCATTAAATCCTGATGAACTTGTTTATGGAAATGGAAAAGCAGAAATTATTGACTATGGAATATTTGATACGAATAATCATTATGTTACTACATTAAATAATGATGAAGAAGTAGTGGTAAAATTAAAAGTCAAATTTAATGAAACAATTGATGAACCAATATTTGCGATGTCATTTAAAGATTTTAAGGGATTAGAACTATGTGGAGTAAATACATTAGCATATAAAAAAATAACTGGAACATTTGAAAAAGGTGATATTGTTACAGTTGAATTTAGACAAGTTTTACCATTAGCGCCAGATAAATACACTTTATCTTGTGGATGTACTAAAATAGATCAAAACGGAAATCTTGAAGCATTTCAAAGAAGATATGATGTTTTATTTATTGAGGTGTTATCTGATAGAGATTGCTTAGGTGTATTTGATATTAAGACACAGATTGACATTAAAAAGGAGAATTAATGATGAAAATAAATTATGATTATTATAATGGCAATGATTCATATTGTGATGGTGAAGTTGAAAAAGACATAATAGATTATGCAAAAAAGTTTCATAGGAATAAGTATAATGATATTTTTTTAAATGATATGAGATGGCCAGTTTTTTATCATTTTACCTATATAAGAGAAAATATTTTAAATTGGTATCCATTTAAAAAAGATGCAGATGTTCTTGAAATTGGTGCAGGAATGGGAGCTATAACTGGAGTATTATGCAAAAAAGCTAAATCTGTTACCTCTGTTGAACTTTCAAAACAAAGAGCAACAGCTATTGCTACGAAACATAAAAATTGTGATAATCTTGAAATTATAGTTGGTAACTTAAATGATATAAAATTTAATAAAAAATTTGATTATATTACTCTTATTGGTGTATTAGAATATGCAAATATGTTTACAAATTCTAATAATCCTTTTGATGACTTTTTATCAAATATAAAAAAATTATTAAAGCCTGAAGGTAAGTTATTAATTGCTATTGAAAATAAATTTGGAATTAAATATTTTGCAGGAGCTGTTGAAGATCATACAAGTATAAAATATGACGGTATAGTAGGTTATAGTAATAAAAAAGGAGCTATTACTTTTGGAAAAAAAGAATTAGACGAATTATTAAAAAGAAATGGATTTTTAAATACTAAATTTTATTATCCATTGCCAGATTATAAACTCCCAAATGTAATTTTTTCAGATAATTATTTACCATCTTGTGATGATATAGATAATTTATATGATACATATTACTATGATAATACGATATTAAATTTTGATGAGAAAAAGGCGTATAAAGAATTAATAAAGGAAGAAAAATTTGATTTTTTTGCTAATTCATTTTTTGTAGAATGTAGCGAGAAAAGTTTTAATAACGAAATAGATTTTGCTCTATTTAATAGTAAGAATGAAGTAGAAGATTTATATATGCTTACTAAAAATAGTAAAGGTATTTATGAAAAAGAAAAATTAGATTTATTTAAAGAAAATAAAAAAGAAGTTGTAGAAATAAATAATGTAAGTGATATGAAAAATAAAATGAATTCAGAAAAAAAAGAGAATGAAAGTCTTTGTAAGTTTTTTTCTGATAGATATATAACAGAAAAACAAAATATAGAGAATTTAAATAATAAAGTTATAAAATCTGTTAATGAAGCTAATATGTTAAGACAAGAATTAGAGAAAATATATTATTCAAGAACGTGGAAATATACAAATATAATAAGAAAAATAAATAAAAAATTAAAAAATAAATAGAAGAGAGGTTTTAATATGAGTGAGTTTAGAAAATTATTTACATCTGAAGCAGTATCAATTGGTCATCCAGACCATGTATGCGATATGATTTCTGATGCAATTCTTGATGCATGTTTAAAAGAGGACAAGTATTCTAGAGTAGCATGTGAAACAATGGCTAAAGATGATTTTATTATTCTTGCTGGTGAAATTACTACTAAAGCAAATATAAATGTAGAAGAAATTGTTAAAAAAACAATAAAAAATATTGGTTATACATATACTCCAAGAGTTTTGAATCTATTACAAAAGCAATCACAAGATATTGCACTTGGTACAAATGATGATGTTGGAGGAGCAGGTGACCAAGGTATAATGTTTGGTTATGCAAATAATGAAACTCCACAATATATGCCTCTTGCAATTACAATGGCTCATGATCTTGTAAAACTTGCAACAGTTTTAAGAAAATCAGGAAGGTTTGAATGGGCAGGGCCTGATATGAAGTCACAAGTTACATTAGATTATACTAATAAGAAAGTAAAAATTGATACAATACTAATGTCAATTCAGCATGACAGTGATTATAATGAAGATAAGTTTAAAAAATATATTATTGAGCATATTATGAAGGAAGTCGCAAAAAAATATAATCTTAATGAAGATTTTAAAATATTAATTAATCCAACAGGTAGATTTGTTATTGGCGGACCAGAAGGAGATGCAGGACTTACAGGAAGAAAAATAATAGTTGATACATATGGTGGTTATGCACCTCACGGTGGTGGAGCATTTTCTGGTAAGGATCCTACTAAAGTTGATAGATCAGCTGCTTATATGTCAAGATATCTTGCAAAAAATATAGTTGCTTCTAAAATTGCTGATGAATGTTTGATACAGCTTTCATATGCTATTGGAGTTGCACAGCCTATTTCAATAAGTGTTGATTGCAAAGGTACTAATAAAGTTGAAGAAGAAAAAATTATAAAATGTATTTATGATAATTTTGATTTGTCACCAAAAGGAATTATTGAAAAACTTAATTTACGTACACCTATTTATACTAATTCATGTAATGGTGGTCATTTTGGAAGAAAGTATTTAGATGATAA
>CANRPF010000048.1 GCA_947632375.1 uncultured Bacilli bacterium | reverse complement strand
TAATAAAAAAGTAGAAGAGGTGGCAGATGAAAAGGTGATAACATGAAAAAATACACAGCAGATTTTGAAACAGCGGTTCATCTAAAAAATGAAACGTACGTGTGGGCATGGGCAGTATGTGAAATACGGAAATTGTGAAAATATAATAATTAATAATACAATTGAAAGTTTTATGCAATTTTGTAAAAAAGAAAATAACGCAACGTTTTATTTTCATAATTTAAAATTTGATGGTGAATTTATAATATATTATTTATTAACTCATAATTTCAGACATATAACAGATAAATCAGAAATTGAAGAAAACACTTTTATGACAATTATAAATGATACACGGACAATTTTATAGTATAGAAGTATATTATAGAAAAACAAAAAAGCATACAAAAAAGGCAACTTTTATTGATAGTTTGAAAATAATTCCGTTCTCAGTTGAACAAATAGCAAAAACATTTCGGATTAGATATTTCAAAATTAAAAATTGATTATAAATTAGCAAGAGAAAAACGGACATATATTAACAGATGAAGAAAAAGCATATATTAAAAATGATGTTAAAATAGTTGCACAGGCATTAGATACTTTATTCAAAGATGACTTAAAGAAAATGACGCAAGGTTCAAATGCTTTATGTGATTATAAAAAAATTATAGGTGAAAATAAATTTAATCACTTTTTCCCTAAACTAGATAAAGAAAACGACGAATTTATAAGAAAAAGTTATAAACGGTGGTTTCACTTATCTTAATAAAGAATATGAAAATAAAATAAATGGAAAAACGGTTGTATTAGATGTAAATTCACTTTACCCGTCTGTTATGTATGAAAAAAAGTTACCGTTTGATGAACGGGGTATATTTTAGAGGTAAATATGTTGAGGACAAGGTATATGATTTATATGTTCAGAGAATTAGTTGTAGTTTTGAAATAAAAAAAGATAAAATTCCGACAATACAGATTAAAAATTCAATGTTTTATAGTTCTAATTTATATTTAGAAACAACAAATGGCGAAGAGGAAGAGTTAACTCTTACAAGTGTTGATTTAAAATTATTTTTAGAACAATATGAAGTTCATAATTTAATTTATATAGATGGTTTCAAATTTAAGTCAATTAATCGGATTATTTACAAAATATATTGATAAGTGGATTGAAGTAAAAAATCATGGAACGCTTACTGGGAATAAGGGTGAACGAACACGTGCAAAATTAATGTTAAATAGTTTATATGGTAAATTTAGCACAAAGCTAGATGTAAGAAATAAATACCCATATATTGATGAGGATATTGTATGTTATTTAACAAGTGATAAAAAAGAAAAAAATGGATTATATATTCCTGTTCGGTTCGTTTATTACAGCATATGCAAGAGAAAAAACAATTAGAACAGCACAAAGCATTCAAGATTACTCAATAGAAAAATATGGATTTTCAAAATTTATATATTCAGATACAGATAGTATTCACACAACATTATCAATTGAAGAATTAAAAGAATTCTGCATGATTGATGATGTAAAGTTACGGATATTGGAAACATGAAGGAACTTTTAAAAATTCAAAATTTGTCAGACAAAAAACGTATATAGAAGTGGAAGATAATGGAGATATGAATATAACGTGCGCTGGTTTATCAAAAAGATGTCTTTATAAAAAAGATGAAAATAATAATATTTATAATTATACAGAAATAGACGAGGTAAGAAAACAAGGAATAAAATTAAAAGATGAATTATATTATAAAGACGCAAAAAGAAAAGAAAAAGTTTTGACATTAGAAAAATTTAAAGTAGGGCTTAGCATAAGTGGAAATTTGAAATTTAAGCACGTAAAACGGTGGTGTAATATTAATTGATGAAGATTTTTCAATTAAATAATTTATATAAAAATAAACACACTAAAGAAGGGGTGAAAAAATATGTTAGAATTTTTCAGAAATATATTAAATAATCGTGGTTTTAAATTATTAATAGTTGTTATTAGTTTAGATGTAATTTTACGGAATATTACGTGCAATAAGAGAGAAAAAAATAAACTCTTCAATCGGAATTGATGGAATTATACGTAAAGTTGCAATGATTTTCTCTATAATATTTTTAAGTTTAGTAGATAGAATTGTTAAATTGAATCTACTGCGGATTTATTCCTGATGAGATTCAAAATAGCTTGAATATTGAAACATTAACAATAAATCGGTTTATTTAATATATTATTTATATTATTTGAAATATTATCAATTTTTAAAAATATGGTGTTATGCAAATTACCAATTCCACGTAAATTTCAGCAATTTTTAGAAAACATCATGAAACAATTTACGCGGTGAAACAAACGAAAGTAAAAAATAAGGAGGTAAAATTATGAAAGGTATTGATGTGTCAAGTTGGCAAGGGATAATCAACTGGGAAAAAGTAAAACAGCAAATTGATTTTGCAATATTAAGAATTGGGTATGGTATGTACGAATTTCAAAAAGATGGATATTTTGAAAAAAATTTTTCAGAGTGTGAAAGGCTAGGAATTCCCGTTCGGAATATATCATTATAGTTATGCAAGAAATGAAGAGGAAGGAAAACGTGAAGGTGAACTAGTTGTAAAATGGCTTAATAATAGAAAATTAAATTTACCTGTCTACTTTGATATTGAAGATAAAAACTTACAAAGTTTAGGAAAAGAAAATTTAACAAAAATTATTATTGCTTTTGCAGATGTTATTGAAAAAAATGGGTACTGGTGCGGTGTGTACGCGAATAAATATTGGCTTACAAATCTTTTAGACTATGAAGAATTACAAAAACGTTACACAATATGGGTTGCGCAATATTCTGATAATTGCACTTATAAGGGAAAATATGATATGTGGCAAAAATCATCAAGCGGAAAAATAGAGGGAATAAATGGATATGTTGATTTAGATGAAATGTTTAGAGATTTAATTTCAGATGTTGCAAATTCAGAACAAAATGTGGGACAAAATAGTCAAAATGTGGGACAAAATAGTCAAAATGTGGGACAAAATATAATAGAATATAAAGTAAAACAAGGTGATACACTTTCAGAAATTGCACAAAATTATAATACAAGTATAGAAAAAATAGCAAAAGCAAATAATATTGTAGATGTAAATAAAATATATGCAGGTCAAATTCTAAAAATTGAAACTTCAAATGGTCAAATTGAAGTCACTTACAAAGTAAAACGAGGTGACACACTTTCACAAATAGCACAAAATTATAATACAACTGTTGAAAAAATTGCAAAAGATAATAATATTGCAAATCCGAATATTATTTTTGTTGGTCAAATATTAAAAATTAAGAGGTAAAATATAAATGATAGAAAATGAAAAAATGATTGATAGTGAGGGAAAACAGGTTGCACTGTTTCCCTTACCCGCAATAAATGTTTCTCAAGCAGATTATGAAACATTTAGCCATGAGAACTGGTATTATGCAACTGATTATTTGCGGAGTAGACACAGAGGGAAATAGACATACAAGATATAACGCTTTTGCACCCGTCGACATTAAATGTATTTTTGTAAATACGACAGAGTGTATGGCAGTGTGGGAAAGTTTAGAAGAGGTACACTTGGCAAATCGGACAAATTCGGGTATTTAGGAATTATTGTTTATCATGATAACGACATAATAAATGGTTTAGTAAAAGTTCGGTGATATAAAATATCAAGGTGAAGTTTTCAATAAAACAGGAACTGGTGGAAATGTAACAGGTGACCATATGCACTTAGAAACTGGAATAGGTAAATATACAAGTAGTTCATCAAGTGCTAGAGGTACAGCAGAATATAAGTATCATTTTACAGATTACACAAACGTAAAAAGACTACATAATTATGACGCGTTATTTGTAAATGACACAGCTATTTTGAATTCACCCAGCGCGTATGATTGGAAAACTTTTGACGGTGGTGTGATTCCACCCGAGCCTTCAACGGGCTTGTTATATAGAAAAGGAATTTACGGATACTATTGGGGAAATGACTATTCAACTTCAAATCACTTATCATATGAACAAATGAAAGTTAACGCACAGTATCTTTATTCAGCCCTTACAAATGCGGGTTGGTCAATTTATGCAATTTCAGCACTTTTACGGGAATATGCAGTCAGAAAGCTCGATAAATCCGCGGAAGATGGCAATCTGACAGAGTAGGTGGAAGTAGCGAAGGACATGGTTATGGGTTAGTACAATGGACACCTTACACAAAATATACTGATTGGATTGTACAAAATGGATATTCAGACCCATCTGAGATGGACGCAAATATTAAGCGTATATTATATGAAGTAGAAAATAATATACAATGGGGTAATGACAGCTTAGGAAATAGACCCCCTTATTCGTTCAAAGATTTTACAACTTCTACAAAAACACCAACGGAACTTGCAAATGAATTTTTACATTTTTATGAGAGACCTCAAGTTTACAACCAACCCGCGCGTGGCAAGCAAGCAGAAGAATGGTATAAATATTTGTGTACAATTATTCCAAATCCACCCGAGCCACCAGACCCACCTAAGCCACCTATCCCAAAATTTAACAAAAATATTTATAAAAAATGGTATTTAAAAAATAAAAAAATTCGCATAAAATATTGACATAAATAATAACTTTAAAGTAAAATGGAGGTGTAAAGATTTATGACAAACAATGATTTTCAAGAAAAAATCAACTCAATTACAAAAAAACTTGGTGAAGAAAATTCTGGTCTTATTGCAGATGATTTAGCTATTCTAATTTCAGATAACGCAGATATGAACACACAAAATCAAAATAATTTAGATACAATTAAAAATTTAAAAAAAGAAAAGGACAATCTAATTACAGTAAATCGGAAATTTACTTCAGCAAGTTTCAGCGGGTTTTAAAGAACAATCAAAACCCGCAAAAGAAGAGGAAGAAGAAAAAATAATTTCTTTCAAAGACTGTTTTGACAAAAACGGTAATTTTAAAAACTAATTAAAAGGAGGAATTTTATTATGGCAGGAGCTAGTGAAGGCTTGAAAAACAGCTTAAATGGAGTTAGAATGATGGCGTCTTTAGAATATAAGGAAAATGTGCCAATTATTGATGATGAAACTTCAATTGAACAATTTTCTAAACCAATCTTAGAGTTTACAGCAATCAAAAACGAATTTATTGGAGCATTAATTCAAAGAATAGTTTACACTCAATTTGAAACAAAAATATTTAGAAACCCATTAAAAGTTTTGGAGGGTGACCAACTTCCACTTGGCTACGCAGGTCAAGAAATTTACGTAAACCCAGCAAAAGCAAGAAGTTTTGATGGTGAAGATTTTGCGGGATTACTTAAAAAATATGAAACAGATGTAAAAGTACAATATATGGAAATAAACAGAGATAATCAATATCCTGTAACAATTTCAAGACAAGCATTGAAAAAAGCCTTTGTTTCATGGACTGATTTAGAAACATTTATAACAAATATAACAAATTCATTGTATAACGGTGCTTATATAGATGAATATAATTACACAAAATATATAATTTCATCAGCTTACAAACAAGACAAAGCAATAATTGAACAAATAAATGCGTTAGATGATGAAAGCATGATGAAGGCATTTATTGAAAAAGCAAGAACATTATTCTTAAATTTCCAAACACCTTCTTCAAAATTTAACGCTTGGAAAAAAGTAAAACCAGATGACGCAACACCAATTACAACATTTACTAACCCAGAAGACATCGTTTTCATTTTAAGAAATGATATTAGAAGTAAATTAGATGTAAATGTCTTGGCAAGTGCCTTTAATATTGAAAAATCAACTTTGATGGGTAACATTATCTCAGTAAATGACTTTGACGCTTACAAAGATGACGGAACACAAGTTTATGATGGTTCAAAAATAATAGGTATGATTGCAGATAAGTCATGGTTTAGAATTAAAACACAGGATATGTTTTTAGATACATTCTACAATCCAAATAACAGAACAATGCAATATTATCTAAACATTATAAAAATGTATAACATGAGCTTATTTGCCAACGGTGTAATATTTGCAACAGAGTTACCCAATTAATCCCTCACCTGAGCCTGATGTGAGGGTAGAACTAAGTACAGAAAATGTTGATATAAAAGTTAGAGAAACTCAAGATATAGATGTAACAATTACGCCTGTTGACGAAAGTCCCGTATTTTCTATAACTTTTGATGAAGAAGGAATAGTAGATTATGATGTAAATGGAACACGTATTACTTTAACAGCACAAAGTACAGGTAATACTACAATGCACGTTACTTATAAAGATGTTACAAAAGATGTTACAATTAATGTTACAGAAGATATTAAAATGGAATTAAGTAAAGAAAACGTAATTTTAAAGACGGGTAACGGTGACGCAGTAGATGTTACAATTACGCCGTTTGACCCTGAGCCCGATTTAAAAATAACTTTTGATACATCAAATATAGTAGACTATACTATAGATTTAGAAGGGATACAAGATTACGGTGCAAGAATTAATTTAACAACAAAAATGTTAGGTAACACTATAATGCACGTTAACTATAAAGATGTTACAAAAGACGTTGTAATTAATGTTATACCAAATGCTCAATTCGTCCGTGGTGAAGGTGGATATGTAGACTTTGAAAGATTTATTCCACACGTTCCTCACCCCGAAGAAAATCAGCAAAATTTGAGTATTACTTTCCTTGAAACAGCGCCTTGCAAAATGGACTTTGAAATTGTAAATAATAATATTGCAGAAGTATCAGAAAATTCTTTTGAAGAATTGACAATTACAGCATTGGAGGAGGGTTCAACTTCTTTAAAAATGAGTTATGAGGGTATTTTAGTTGATGAAATTGAAATTGATGTTAACCCAAATCGTTATATTTTTAAAGTTAACGCGTATATTGCAGATTATCAAGACGACTTTCAAAATGCAGATTTTATGAGTGTCACATCTGATTCCATAATTGAACGTAGTCAAGACTCATGTGATTTAGTTTTAAAATTAGAGTATTTCCCAAAACGTGCAAGAGAAAACGGTCATGACATTGTACGTGATAGCTTAGTTATTAATGAAGATACAAGATTATTTCCAGAATATGAAGAACTTTACACCTATGACGAAGGTGTTTCATATATTCGTTTATATAATCGTGAACCACGTGACCGAACGCTTTTTGCTACAAAAACTAAAATTCACTATTATTCAGATTATAGAAAAAAAGAACTTTATGAATTTTTCGTAAATTTAACACAAACTGCAACTGTTACTGATTTTAATATTGCTAACAACTCACAAAATTACGGAAATATTAATTCAAGTGGTAATATTTTTGCTAACATTGGCTATCAATTATTAAGTGATGTGTCAGAAAACTTCAAAGGTGCTACTATGTATATAACATCTGATGATGAAGAAATAAAAGATTTTTTCGGAATTTCAACGTGCTATCAAGAAAACGGTTTGGATACCATTTCAGGTGATGTTTTAGTTGATAAATCTATTATTACTTCAAAAGATAATGATGATAAATATTTTAAAGTGCATAACTTTACACTTCATTCACTTCATAATGAAATTGAAAAAAATACTACTCTTAGAGTTGTAAAATTTTCATTTGATGAGTCTATTATTAATTCAAAAGATAACTCTGCAACAGTTAGAATTTACTTTGATGAATTTATTAAAAATCTTATTAATAATGATGTTGAAAAAATAATTTTAGACGATACTTTTACAAACTACTTTAGTTTTGAAAATAAATCACTTAATGATAATTATTTTGAATTTACTATTAAAAATAAAAATGCAAGTGAAAGTCATGCAATTGTATCAGCTTATATTGAGCTTGAAAATTATCAACGAATTTCAACTAGTTTAATTATTACATTATCAGAAAATTAAAATAAAAATTTTAAAAGGGATAACGGGAAACTAATTCCCTTATCCCTTAAAATTTATATATTATTTGAAAGGAAGTGAAAAATTTTGGCTATTACACCTCATACAGATTTAAGACTTTTAATTTGTCCTTTACAGATTGATAATAAAAATCAAATAACTTTTGCAAGTAGAGACGAACAATTCGAATATTTCAATAGTTTGGAATATATTGAAATTGACAACATTTCATATCAACGAAAAAATGGTGTTATTCGTTATCCAACTCACATAGATAATATTTTAGCTTATAACTATTGTATGTATAAAAATGAAAATTATACAGATAAATGGTTTTATGCTTTTGTTACAGATATGCGATATGTAAATGACAATTTAACAGAAGTGTATATTTCAACAGATTATTTTCAAACATGGCAATTTGATATAATCTATAAAAACAGTTTCATTGAGCGTGAAATGATAGATGTAAAAGATGATATTCCCGGTAAAAACTTAACACCTGAGAACTTAGAAACTCGGTGAATATGAAATTATGTGTGAAACTTCACTTCGTGAATTAACACCCATCTGTGTTTTAGCATACTCACGGTAATCCTTATGAGGACGGAATAACAAATGAAGTTACATCATCAAAAAATCGGTAGAGTATACAACGGCATCCCTTCGCGGTGGTATGTTTTTCGCATTTTGTACTATTGATAGAATTAATGAACTAATACGGAAAAATTCAAGAAAAAGGAAAAGATGAAGGAATTATCACTATTTTTACTATTCCCGCTTTTGCTTTTGCGGTTACAAATACTCTATATTCTCTTGATTATATATTGAACAATTCATTCATTCAATGGGGATTAGAAGACAGAAAAGCAGACGACAGGGAAATTACTTTTGAAACTACTATTGATATGATTAAAAACTTACTCGGAAATAATTACCAACCTCGTAATAAAAAATTACTAACTTATCCGTTCCAATACGTTGCATTTAACCCACCAAATCGGCTCTTCTAAAGTTTACAGGTATGAAGATTTTAATAATAGAAATGTAAAATTTACAGCTATTTCAGAAATTAACCCTAACCCTTCTGTCTTCTTTATTCCAAAAAATTACAGAAGTCCACGGAGATAACTTTTCAGACTCAGCAATTCTAAGTGGTTACCCACAACTCTCTTGGGTTAATGACTATTTCTCTTCATGGTTGGCTCAAAATTCTAATATTGTTGAATTATCAATGAAATCAGAGCTTGGAAATTATCAACTTGAAAATTTAAAAACAGGAGTAAATGCAATTTCTAATGTTGTTGGTGGTGCTATTTCTCGGAAATTACGGTCAGGCTTTTGAGTCCGCAATGAACTCAGGAGTTGATATTGCACAGCGTTCATTTAATCATGACATGTATATTTCTCAAACTTTAGCGCAAGTTCAAAAACAAGAAATGTTACCAAATTCAGCACATATGCGGAACTTCCGCGACTTTACTTGGTTATAATTTCCTTCAACGTGCAACATTTACAGCTTACGCTATTAAAGAAGAATTTGCAAAGAAAATAGATAGTTTCTTTGATATGTATGGTTATAGTACAAATCAAGTAAAAAAACCTAATATAAACAACAGGCCAAATTGGAATTATGTTAAAACTGCAGGAATAAATTTAGCTCGGTGATATTCCACAGTTCGACATGCAAAATATAAAATATTTATTCGATAATGGAATAACACTATGGCATAATACTGATAATTTTTTAGATTACTCAAAAAATAATCGTTAGAAAGGAGAAAATATATGGCTAAAACTAAAAATATTCGGAACTTCTTACCGTTCTTCAAAAGAATTTTTAGACAATAATTTTCTTAATGAAGAAACTTACCTAAACTACTATAGACAACTTTCAAGACTTGCTCTATCTGTTTTCGAATGGATTAATTTACCTAGTTCTATGAATTCTGAGTTTTTAGAAAAATCACTTTTCACGTACGGTCAAGCTAGTCTCTTAAATACAGAAGAATATGGCTACATTAACTTAAATTGCTCAAATTCGGGCGATATTAATATTTACGATTTACCTACAAAAATTCATTGTTATTCTAATATGTTTAACGTTGAAAAATTGGTGTATCATGGTCTTAAAAATGAAGTTTTAAATAAAGATATGGCAATACTTGTACGCAATAATAAATATAATTTCCCAACTAGCCCTACACTTGAATTATATGCGTATAGACTTTATCAATGCCAACGCGCAATTGATGTCAATATTAATGCTCAAAAAACGCCTGTTATGGTTTTATGTGATGAAAATTCAAGACTTACTATGCTTAATTTATACAAAAAATATGATGGAAATGAACCATTCATATTTGCTAATAAAAATAATTTAAAATTAGAAGATATTACTTCAATAAAAACTGACGCTCCCTATGTTGCCGACAAATTACGCGTTGAATTAAAAGAAATTTTTAATGAAGTCCTAACATTCTTGGGTATTAACAATATTCAAACTGAGAAAAAAGAACGTCTAATTACAGATGAGGCAAATTGTAACAATGAAATTATTAATCTTAATTTAAAATCATTCCTTGAACCTCGTCAAAAAGCCTGTGAACAGTTTAATGAACTTTATAACTTATCAGGCAATAATGCAATTTCTGTTCAGGTAAATTCTGATTTACACAATGTTATAAAAGAAACTATGTCAACTATTACAGATTTAAAAAAAGAATTAGATGATATAGATAATGAGGGTGAGGTGAAAGAATAAATATGGCAAGTTATACTATAGAACTTAGAAAAGTGTGCGAATTTTATACACGTGAAGAAGTTGAAAAATGGTTTAAATCATACAAAGAAGAAGAATTTTTGACGCAAGAACAAATAAATGTAATTAAAGACGGTCGGCGTTTGGTCAAAAGACAGACTCGCTCAAAAAATAGTAGACCACTACTATTTTAGAGAAATTCGGTTTTGAAACACCAGCAATGTTTTCTCACTATGCAAAAGTTACTATGAATGAAATTATGCGGTAGATATTTGCCAGAAATTTATTCAGCATTTTTAAAATATGACCCACTTTCAAACGTTGACTTTACTGACGAATATACCAGAGAACTTACTGACAACTCTGATTTTAATAACACACAAAATGCAAATTCTAACTCTTCATCTACAGCAAATTCAACTGGTTTAAATGTTAACTCTGATACACCACAACGGACAGATTTCAAAGTCAGCAATTTTGGGCGGTTCTTATGCGTCTGATACTTCCGCTCAGGAATCTGATACAAATGTTAACGATATTACAACGCAAGATACTACAAACCAGCGGACACTCTAATTCTAAAACAATAGAAAAATTTACTCGTCATCAAGAACGGTGACAACGGCGTTATTATTACAAATCAACGACTAGTGAAAGAATTTAGAGAAATTATTTCTTCTACAGATGAAAAAATAATTTTAGAATTAAATAAATTATTTTTCGGATTATATTAATTTTAAGGAGGTTTTATTATGTCAAATTTTGATGAATTAAAAAATTTAAAATTACCAAAGTTTTTAGACCCTTTTAGCAAGTGGTTAGTTACTTTGGGTGGTTTACCATCTAGCTATAAATTAGCTCTTACTTATGAAGAACAGTTACTTTATTTTCTTAGATTTTTAGAAGAGGTAGTTCTTCCTGCTATTAATGAAAACGCTCAGGCTCTTCAAGAGTTACAGGAAAAGTTTGTTTCTTTAGTTGATACAGTTGAAAGTGAAATTGAAAAGCAAAATGAAAATATTGAAAATAAATTTAAGGCTCAAGATAAAAAAATTAATGATAAGTTTACTGAGCAAGATGATAAAATTGACGGCGCTATTAGTAATATGAATAGTAATTTACAAGCTCAAAATGATAGTATAAATAAATTTAAAGAAGATGTTAACTCTAAACTTTCAGCTCAAGATGATAAAATTGATAGATTCCTTGACAACTTAAATTCTCAGTTTACTCAAGCTCTTCAAAGTTATCAACAGCAAGTTACCGAGTTCCTTAGCTCTTTAGATATTGATGATATTGTTGACAATAGAATTAGAGAATTGTTTGACCAAGGTTCTTTCGATAAGCCAATTGCCGATAGATTAGACCAGATTGCTCCTGATTATGTTGTTAAAGGTGATTTCGTTGTAGTTCATGGCACTATTACAAATCCTCAACCTCAAAATAATACACTTCACTCTTATCAGTATGACATGAATTTTCCAGATGGTTTTAATGAAACTAATTGTGTTGTTGTATCTTCTATGATTTCTACTAACCAAAAAACAGGCTTTTCAACGGGTACTACAAATGACACTGGATCTCTTGCTCAAGGTGGTTTACCTCATAGAGTTACTTTATTAAATCAAAATAGACTAAGACTTGAAATAAGACCTATTATTTTAAGCGGTCAAGATGAAGTTAGTCCGGGTATTTTAATTGGTGATACTTTATTTGATTGTGAATTTAAGATAGTTCTTATGAAGACTGAGGGTGTTAGTGTAAATAATGTTTCTTTGTAATTTTGTTGTTGACATTAGATTGTGTTTGATGTATAATTAGAGTGTGTAAAATTGCATATGTTGTCACTTTATTTTAGATAGATTGAGAATTCACTTTGAAGTGGGTTCTCTCTTTTTGTTATGTAAGGGAATAGGTGTTTGGTAGTTTGAAGGGAATTTAATTATGTTAACAATTTTGAGGTGTAT
>CANRPF010000047.1 GCA_947632375.1 uncultured Bacilli bacterium | reverse complement strand
TTCGATGTATCCTTAAATAGTTTATAACATAAAATCTAATATAAATCAACCCCAACTATTTGATGGGGTATTTTTGTTTCAATTTATGACATAATAAATATGAAGATAGCAAAGAGTTATCGCAATTCTTTTTTCATTGAAAAAAGACATTAATAAATATTTATTAATGTCTTTTTTCATTGAAAAAAGACATTAATAAATATTTATTAAAAGAAAAGAGGAGTATAAAAGTAATGACAAGAGAGCGAAGGATAATTGTAAGTTTAGTAGGAATTTTTATAGTAGTATTAGCTCTAATAGGAGTAACATTTGGTTATTGGATGACAAGAGTTGTATATAATACTGAAGAAAAGAGCCTATCAGTTAAGCTAGGAACTTTGGAATTAAAATATGCAGATGGAAATGGAGTAATAACAGCAGAAGAATTACTACCAGGAGAACCAATAAAAGCAAAGACATTTACGGTAGAAAATACAGGAACAAGAAAATCAATGTATACAGTAACAATGGAAAATGTAGTAAATGAATTAACAAGAAAAGAAGATTTAGTATATACAATAACATGTGAAAGTACAGATAGTAACCCATGCTATGATCAAGAAGAAGAAAAAGTATTTCCAAGTGGAATGTCTCATTTATTTAGAAATACAATAGAACCAAAACAAAAACATACATATACAGTACAAGTAGTATATAAAGATCCAGGAGTAGACCAATCAGATGATATGGGAGCAAGTTTTAGTGCAAAAATGAATATAAGAAATAATGAAATATCAGATAAGCCTATAGAAATCCCTTATGCAAAAGGAACATTAGCATACGAGGTAATACATAATGCAGATACAAGTCAAGCAGATTTTATAGTAAAAGGATTACATACAGTTTATTCATCAATACCAGAAACAACACCAGGAAGTCAAATAAGTAATCCAAATGAGAGAGTATTAAGTGTAACACCAGATAAAGATGGGACATCATATTATTTTAGAGGAAACGTAACAGATAATTACATTACATTTGGTAATATGTGTTGGAGGATAGTAAGAGTACAAGGAGATGGAAGTACAAAAATAGTATTACAAGACCAAACAGCCCCATGTAGCGAAACTACAACTAATGATGAAAACGCATTTTCAGATACACACGTTTATTATGGTTATTCGGCTACCTATCCATATGTAGCGGATTATTTAGATTGTTCATATAGCAGTTCTCGCTCAAGCTGTTTAAGGACAAAATTCCAAAACTGGTTTAATGGAATTTTCACAGATAGTGATTCTTCTCAGACAGCTCCATCAAATGTACAACCTGCATTAAAGAGTGAATATGAGGGAAAGATAAAATATGAAGAATGGGAGATAGGGGATTGGACAAAAATATATGATAGTATACCAGGCCACTTTTACTATTATGAAGTAGGTTATAGATTAAGTATATTAAAGAAAAGCGAAAGATATGCAAGTTTAATGCCAGCAACAGTAGCTGAAAATGATCAAACTGCAAATGACTATGTTGCAACTTTAACAGCAGATGAAGTTGCATTTGCAGGGGCAGCGTTTGATGATGAAAACTTAGATTATTATTTAAATAATTCTAAGTCTTGGTTAACGTTGTCGCCGTATGAGCGTATTTCAGATAGTTATGAGCATAAGGATAGAGCAATCTGTGTAGGTGGCGGTGACTCCCTCTACCGCGTTGATAGTGTAGGTTACAGTTCCGCCGCTCGACCCGCAATAGTTTTAGAGTCTAACGTACAAGTTGACGGCGAAGGCACATTAGATAATCCATATGTGGTTCGGTGATTAGAGCATCAAATTATTTTTGGTGTAGGATACTTATAACTTTTCTATTCATTGTAAGTATTCCTTAGGTTAACCTAAAATAGTTTTAAATCGTATAAGTTTTTATACGATTTTTTTAGTACATAAAATGTCAATAATTCTTTACAAGTATTATTTTATTATTTAAAATTTTAATAGGAGTACTGTATATGAAAGAAGATATTAAAGAAAAGAAAGTGTTAGGTTATGTTATTGCAATTGTTATATTTATTACTGTATTAATAATTCTTTTAGTACATTTTAATAATACTTCGTTAGTTGATCCTGATGAATTAACTTTGAAAAATGAAATTGTTACTTATAATGATGAATCTGGTATATATTTAAAGTATAAAAATAAATTAACTATGGATGGTAATAGTTTTAAGATAGATGATATTAAGGTATCTAAAAAGTTAAAAAAGAAGAATGTTTATAAGATATATACTATTGGTTTATATGATGAGGATTCTAATTTGGTTAGTTTTGATGATGTTTCTGTTAATATACCTATTGATAGTAAATATAAAGTTATTAGTATTAATAAAATAGAGGGAGATAATATTAAAGATGGTATTGGTTTTTCTTTAGAAGATGGTATTTTATCTTTTGTAATTAATAGTTCTGCTAATTATGGAATTATAATAGAAAAATGAGCGATATAAGCTCATTTTATAAAGTATTTTAGTTATTATTTGATGGAGAATTCCAAGTCCATCCTGCACCAATTATAATTACTAATAAGATGAATAAAACAATCCATAATGCAGCTCCCCAACCATAGCCATTAGTGGTTCCAGCATAAGTTGATTGGTAACAAGGATTATAGTTATAACCTGAGTTATAACCACCATTATATCCGTAATAATACATAATATACCTCCTAATCTATCTAATATAGTGTATTAAAAATATTATAAAATTGTTATTACAAATTAATTAATTTATTTAAAATGATTGCAACACAAACGAACGTATGATAATATTATGTTAGGAGTGATAATATGTACAGCTACATGATAGGAAAAGTTGTTGAGTATGAAAAGAATTGTATTATATTAGAAAATAATAATATAGGTTATTTAATTAATGTAACAAATCCATATAGTTTTAAAATAGGAGATGTTGTTAAAATATATTTATATAATAATATTAAAGAAGATGAAAATAGTTTATTTGGATTTAAATCAAAAGAAGAAAAAGATTTATTTATTCAATTAATAAATGTTAAAGGAATTGGTCCTAGAACTGCTTTACCTATGTTTTCTGGAGATATAAATAAGTTATATGATGCTATTAATAATGATAATGTTACTTATTTAACTAAGTTTCCTAAAATAGGGGATAAAGCAGCTAAACAAATTATATTAGATTTAAAAGGTAAACTTGCTAGTAGCGATAATAGTCATAGTTCTGTTTCAAATGAATTAGTTGAAGTATTAGAAAGTCTTGGTTATAAAGCTATTGATATTAAAAAGATTTTATCTAAAGTAGATACTAGCTTACCAATAGAATTACAAATTAAAGAAGCTTTAAAACTTATTAGAAATTAGAGAGTGATAATATGGAAGAAAGGATTATATCAAGAGAAGAAATTACAGGTGATTCTTTTGATAATACAATTAGACCACAATATATTAAAGATTATATAGGTCAAGATGAAGTAAAAGAAAATATTAAAATATTTATAGAAGCTGCAAAAATGAGAAATGAATCTTTGGATCATGTTTTATTATATGGCCCTCCTGGTTTAGGAAAAACTACTCTCGCTCATATTATAGCGAATGAATTAGGTTCTAATATAAAAACTACTACAGGACCTAGTATTGAAAAAAGTGGTGATTTGGCAGCAATTTTATCTACATTAGAACCAGGTGATGTTTTATTTATAGATGAAATACATAGAATTCCTAAATTTATTGAAGAAATCTTATATCCTGCAATGGAAGATTTTGAACTTGATATTGTTGTTGGTAGTGATAATAATACAAGAAATATAAAAATAGATTTGCCACCATTTACATTGGTAGGAGCTACTACAAGAGCAGGAGATTTATCTAGTCCTTTAAGAGATAGATTTGGTATTGTTTCTAAGCTTAATTATTATAGTGAAGAGGAATTAATGCAGATAATTAAAAGAACTAGTAGAATATTAGAAATGGATATTAGCGATGAAGCTTGTTTAGAATTAGCTAAAAGAAGTAGAAAAACTCCTAGAATTGCAAATAGACTTTTTAAAAGAGTTAGAGATTTTGCAAGTGTAATTGGTGATGGTTCTATAGATGTAGGTATTACTAAAGATGCTTTAAAAAGGTTAAAAGTTGATAAATATGGTTTAGATCAAATAGATATAGAATATTTGGTAAGTTTAGCAACAAAATTTAATGGTGGACCTGTTGGAATTGAAACTATTGCAGCTAGTATTGGAGAAGAAGTGTCTACTATAGAAGATGTTGTTGAACCTTACTTATTACAAGAAGGTTTTATAAAAAGAACTCCTAGGGGTAGAGTAGTTACTGAAAAAGCAAAAAACCATTTAAGAGGTATGGGTTTAGTTATAATTGATTAAAAATAAATAAACTATAGTGTAAATTATTTACATTATATGTTTATTTGTTTTTTATTTTTGGTATACTTTTTATATATAATAAGGAGACTAAGTATGTTTGAAAAATATAGATTAGAAAAATTTAAATCTAAATTATCTAAAAAACTTATTTTAAAAGAATATAATCTTGAAGCTATTAAATCATTATATTTAAAAGCACCAACTAATATAAAAAATAATTTAGAAGTATGTGAAATGATATTTAAAGATTGTCCTGAATTAATTTCATTATTACCTATTGATTTTCAATTATCAAAAATTAATTTAATTAATTATCAATCTTTAGAAAAACATATTTCTTCAAATGTTAAAATGGAATTTTTAAAAAGAAATATTCTAGATAAAGATATACAACTTTTATTTATACAAAATTCTCCTGAAATATTAATAGATTATATATTAAGTGATGTTGTTTCAATAAATAATTTTAAAGATGCTTCTTTAGATTATTTATTAGATTTATTAAATAAAAATAATAAGTTATCTATTATATTAAATAAATATGATTTTAAAAATAACAAAAAATTATTATTTGATATATTAAATAAAAATAAAGAACTAATAAAAGATATATCAAGTGATATTAGATGTGAATATTTTTTACAAAAAGATAAAGATTTTATAAAAGATAATTTTAATTATTTAAAAGAAAATGAAAAAGTATTAATTTTTTCTGAAACTTTAAAAAAATATAATTATATAGAAAAAGAATATATAATAAATCTTATAACTAATATGGGTTTAAGTTCTCAAGAAATGATTTGTTCTACTAATTTAGAATATTTAAAATATTGTAATATAGAAGTACAAAAGAAATTCTTTGAAAAAGATAATGAATTAATAAATTATTTAGATGAAGATATTAAAAAACAAATAATGTCTGATAAACCAAAATATATAGATAATATAGATATATTTAAAGATTCACTAACAGATTATAATAGAACATATAGTGAATTAAATAATATTAATTATGAATCTTTAAATACAGAAGATGTTATTAAATCACAAGCATTTTCTGCTAAAAGTTCTTTATTAATGATAGAATCTACAAATGGACTTTATGAAGAAATGTATGGAGCTAATCAATATTCTAAACCTCAATTAAATTTTATAAGAGGATTACCTATAGAAAAAGCTTTAGAATTATGTAATATTGATTCAAATTATATATTACCATATGTAGGTACTAATAAAGAAGATAAAGAAAAAGCAAAACAAGTATTTAGCAATATGTTTGGAATAGATATGTTAAATAAATATAGTAATACTATAGATTATATTTTTGATAATTATAATTTGGATTGTTTTAATAATTCAAAATCTGTGGTTAATTTATTAAAAATAATTTTTGATAAAAATATAATTAAATATAATGATCCTAATCTAATAAATCAATATATAGTTAATACTATAAATAATACTGAAAGAAAAGAATTATTTAATAATATTATTAATAATGCTTATGGGGTTGATGCAGTAGATATATTAAAATCAAGACCTAATTTAGATGAAAATAATATTAGTAGTTTTGAAGTTTTTACACCAGCTATTAAAGAAAAATTTGGAATAGGGTTAGTTCATGATTTATTAAGTTATAATATTCCAAATATGTCTTATTTTCTATATATAGTAAAAGATGAAAAGAAATTAGATATGTTTTATGAATTATATACATTAGAATCTAATATATATGGTACTAATATTATATCTTTTCAAAAAGCTTTAAATAGTTATTCTAAGATGGAATCATTATTAAAAAGTATTGATGATAAAGATATGTCTAATGAAGAATTAAATGAATTATATAAAATAGTTATAAGTGATAATTATGGAAATATAAAAACTAAAGAAGAAATAAAAGATTATGAAAATATATCAAAAGAAAAATTAATAAATGAAATAAGTAATATTCAAGATATTAATTATATAAAAGATAAAGTATTTAGAGTTATATTTGGAATAAATAATAAAGATAGATTATATTTTGATACAACTCAAATAGTTAATTTATATGAATCTTCTAAAGCATATAATAGTGAATTATTAAATGAAGATGAAAAGATGATGTTAGATATAGTAACTTTAATAGATAAAGAAAAAAATAAAGATAATTTAATGTCATTAATAGAAAATATATTAAAACAAGAAAATATATTAGGTAATCAAAGTTTAAGTAGAGCTGTTATAAAAATGACAAAAAATCAAGAAAAATTACTAAATGATAACTTAATTAATGTAGAAAAATTAGAACAAGAATTAGAACATAAAGATGGAAAAGTAATTAAAACAAGTAGAAATGGAAGAAATATATATATACTTAATGGTTTAGAATTTGGTATGTTAAATCATTTATTATTAGGTACTAATAATGAATTTATAAAAAATATAGATGATAATAGTAGATTAGAAACTTTTGCTACATTAGAAGAACAATATGGTTCATCTACAATATCAACTTGGTATAATACTTCACAAGTTTATGAAAATGTTAATATTACTCCAACAGCGAATATTAATACAGAATGTAGCCTAGGTTTTTTCAAAATACCTGAAGGTTCTATTGTTGGAATGGGTGTTGATCCAGCAGGTATAAGTACAGATCATGCATCTAAATTAGCTTTTTCTAAAAGTAAAATAAAAGAAATAGATTTTTATAAAATATCTAATAATAGATCTTTAAGATCAGAAGTATCTTTTTATAGAAGAGAAAGAAATCAAAGTAAAATAACAAATGAAAATAATGGAGGAAGAATAGATTTTGACTATTTTTCAGGTATTATATCAGTTGAAGATTTAAGTAATATAGATAATATGGATATTAATTTATCAGGTGTATATGGAAATAAACCAATAATATTAGTTAATACATATGCTTATTCTAAGAAAAATAATATGATAGAAGAAATAGAAAGAGAAAAAACATTATGAGAAAAGAATATTTAAAACATATAGATTTTAAAGAACAAGATAATGAAAAAACTAAAAAATTTATAAATGCATTAGCTAATACATATAATTCTAATCCAGAAAAATATGAAAATAATGAAATTATAAAAAGAATAAAAAAAAGAATAAAAACTGATAAATGAAAATTTGACATATTTTGTAAAATAATTTATACTTTAAATATAAGATAAGGTGAGCTATTTATGAATAAAAAAGGACAAGCTTTAGTTGAATACGTTTTAATAATTGCATTAATAAGTGTTATTACTGTTGGATTAGTAAAATATTTTGGAGGATACTTGAAAGATGCTGTAACTAAAACAGGGTGTGAGTTAGCTGGACAAAAATATCAAAAAGGAGAAAAAGCTGGCGAAGGCAAATGCGTTGATGCAGAATAACAAATAGATATACAAAGAAATTTGTATATTTTTTCATAAAAAAATGTAAACATTGATTAAAGCAATGCAAACAAATTTATTTTTAATTGACAATAATAAACACATTAGATATAATTTTATTGTAGGAGGATAGAAAAAATGAATACAAGACAAAAATTGACGTTAGGAATAGCTGCTATTTTTATGATCACATTAACAATAGTAGGAGTGACATATGCTTACTTTGTTACAAAAGTTAATGGTAATACAACAGACAAGGTAATTAATGTAAGTACAGCAAATTTAGGAGTTGAATATGGAGATGGTAATGGTTTAGTTACATTAGCTGATGCATTACCAGGCGATAAGGTTTATAAAGTATTTACTGTAACAAATAGTAAATCATCTTCACCTGTAGCTTATAAAGTAACACTTACATCATCACCTGGCGGAGTTCAATTTGTTCATACTGATGAATCTAAATTACAAACAGATTGTTATATTGAAACGCCTACCAGCCCTGATGAAAATTGTTATGTTAGTGAACAACCATATAATAGTATTAAAGTAACACTAAAGAAATATACTGGAGCAGAAGATTTAAATAGTAAAGGCCAAGATGAATTAGCTACAGAATTTAGTGGGGATTCAGCTCAAGTTGTTACTTCAAAAACATCATTAGCAACTTTAGGGCCACAAACTTTACATAACACATCTATTGCTGGAAAAGAATCTCAAAATGTTGTTGATACTTATATTTTAGAAGTTTCTTATGAAGCTTACGCAGGAAATCAAAACATTGAGAACAAAGCAGAAGTTACAGTAAAAGTTAATATTGAGGCATAATTAGAAATATGAATAGATGTCATTATCTATTCCTTTTTTATATTAGATATATTTTTTGTTTTATTATTGAAGTTAATTCTTTTAATATGTTATTTTCATAAAGTAAATCTAACGGTAATTTAAATATTTGTTTTATATTTTAATAGATTAATAGAAGAAAGGTTTTGATTATATTTTATTTTAACAAAAAATTATTAACAGTACTATTAATTAGTTGCATTTAAGTGTTTAAGTAATAACATTTTTTGTGAAATTTGACAAATCTGTGTAAAAGTGCTATAATCTAGTTACTTTAAAAAATTAAGGGGGATTTTTATGAAGGGGTTTAGGTTTATATTAGATTATATAAATGAGAATGAATTCAAAAAATTAGAAAGAGCATTAAAAAAATATAATATGTTAGCTTATAAAAAACTTAATTTTGAATACTATCCAGAATTAAGAAAAGGTAACTTTATAGGTGAATTAATTAGTAAAAATAAAGCTGAAAAGACTGAAACTTATGAATTAAAATTACCAAGTGATAATATGTTTAAACAAGTACATGGAGATGTTACTTTAAGATATATAGTATATAGAGAACAAAATATAGTTATGTTAGATACTATAACTCCAACTGAAATATTATTAGAAGGGCATATGGCTGAATTAACAACATATAAAGGTGTAATGATAAGTAAAGCTAACGCTTCTAAAGATATGTTTAAAATAGATTTACTAAATATGTTACAAAATAAATAAATATACAAAGAAATTTGTATATTTATTTTTTATAAAAATGTAAACATTGATAAATGTTATGCAAACAAATTTATTTTTAATTGACAATAATAACTACATTAGATATAATTTTATTGTAGGAGGATAGAAAAATGAAACAAAATAACGGAAAGATAGCGATAGCAATAACTGCAATGTTCGTAATAGCATTATCAATCGTAGGAGTAACTTATGCATACTTCACTGCTAATGTAGTTGGAAACACAAGTACACAAAGCGTAAAAGTTACAGCAGGAGAGTTAGTTGTAAATTATAACTCTACTAATCAAATTATAGCTCAAAACATTGTTCCTGGATGGAAGAGTAATGGTTTATGTTACTATGATGTAGAATCATCTAGTGGTACTGATAGTAAAATAGTTGCAAAATGCGCTTCAGAACAAGATGAGGTACAGGATAAAGATGAAACAGATGGTTTAGTTACTCCAGCAACATTTACTGTAGCTAATGCTGGTGATTCAAAAAATACTGCTTATTATGCTATTAAGTTAAAGGCTATCTCAAATGGAATCATCGATTTAGAAGAAAATCATGATAGTGACAATGTTATAGTTCATCTATATAGTGGAACTTATAGTTATGGTGTTGATGGCACTGAGTTATGGAGCGGTAAATTGGCTGCAGATGATGAACAAATAATTGTTAAAAATGCTGAATCAGTAGCTGAAGGCAAAACTAACAATTATTACATAATTCTTGAGTATAAGAACGCTGACTATGATCAATCTAAAAATATGGGTAAAACTATAACTGCTCAAATTGAAGTATTTGGTGTAGCTGAAAATGGAGGCAAATGGTATAAAGCTGATGGTACTCAAGTACAATTTGCATCTGCTTAGAAGACATTATTAATGTCTTTTTTTATGCTATTATGTTAATATGCTAAAAAATTAATAAAATATTGGTAAATTATATTTTTTATTATGAAAAGATAAAAATTGTAAAAATAAAATATTTTTATGTAAATTTTTGGCAAAGTATTCATTATTCTTTTTTTAGTAATTGAAATATGTTATACTTATATAGTAAGGTGAAGTAAAGTATGGAATTTATTGAGATAAAAGATTGTTATAAAGTATATAAAAATGGTGTTACTGCACTTGCAAATGGTAATCTTAAGATATCTAAGGGTGAATTTGTTTTTTTAATTGGACCTACTGCTAGTGGTAAGTCTAGTTTGTTAAAGTTATTTTATAGAGAAGAGAAGCCTAACAAGGGTGAAGTTTATGTTGGTGGTGTTAATGTGGCTAGGCTTAAAAATAATAAGGTTTATAAGCTTAGAAGAAAGATTGGTATTGTTTTCCAAGATTTTAAGTTGTTACCTAAGTTGACTGTTTATGAAAATGTTGCTTATCCTTTGGAGAGTTATGGTTATAAGGGTAGTGATATTAAGAAGAATGTTTTGACCGCTTTGGAAAGGGTTGGTCTTAAGGATAAGTATAGAAGTTATCCTAATCAGTTATCTGGTGGTGAACAGCAGAGAGTTTGTATTGCAAGGGCTATTGTAAATGATCCTAAACTTATTGTCTGTGATGAACCTACAGGTAATTTGGATCCTGAGACTTCTAAGGAAATTATGGATGTTTTGGATAGTATTAATAAGGAGTTAAAGACTACTATTATTATGGCAACTCATGATAAGGAAATTGTTAATAGGATGAAAAAGAGGGTTGTTACGATTAAGGATGGCGTTATTATTAGCGACAAGAAGAAGGGAAGTTATAGCAATGAGATTGATAAGAATATTAGGTCGTAGTTTTGTTGATTCTTTTAAGAGTATTTTTAGAAATTTTAGTTTATCTATTGCGAGTGTTTCTTGTACTATAATAACGTTGGTATTAGTTGCTTTTGGTATTTTGGTTTCTTATAATATTACTACTATTACCGAGCATATTGAAAAGGAATTAACTATGGTTGTCTTTATTGATTCTAGTACTAGTGAAGAACGTATTAATACTATTAGAAATGAGATAAATTCTATTGATAATATTAATAGTATTGAATATAGAAGTAAGGATGAAATTAAGAGTAGTTTGGTTGCTGAGGATGAGGTAATGGCTAGTATTATTGATACGTTAGGTGAAGAGGAAAATCCTTTACAAAGTACTTTTATTATTAAGGTTAAGGATATTAAGAAGATTAAGGAAACTGCTGCTACTTTAAATAACATTGAGAATGTTACTTCTGTTAGATATGGTGAATCTATGATTGATAATGTTATTTCTAGTTTTGATATGATTAAACATATTTGTTTAGTATTTGTTATAGCACTTGTAATTGTAACTATATTCTTGATTACTAATACTATTAAGATAACTATATTTAGTAGAAGAAATGAGATTAATATAATGAGATTAGTTGGTACTAGCAATACTGTTATTAAATTACCATTTATTTTTGAAGGTTTCTTATTAGGTGCAATTGGAAGTATTATACCTATTATTGCAACTATTATAGGATATACTTATTTATATGAAGCTAATGGTGGTATATTATTTTCTAATTTATTTGTTTTAGTTAAACCTTCTAGTATAGTTTATTATACAGCTTTAATATTATTTGCTCTTGGAGCAATTGTTGGTATGATAGGTAGTTCAGAAGCTGTTAGAAAGTATTTGAAAATATGAAAAAGTATATTAAGTTATTTATTAGTTTTATATTAACTTTTAGTATTGTTTTTTATAGTGTTGGAGAAACTCATGCATCTACTAATGCTAGAACTTTAGCTGAATTAAGAAGTGAATTATCTAGTTTGAAATCTAAAAAAGCTTCTAATGATAATGCTAAAAAGAAAACACAAGCTCAGATAGATTCTTCTACTAGTTCTATAAAGTCTGCTCAACAAGAGATTCGTACTAATCAAGCTAAGGTTGAGAAAGCTAAGGAAGATATCAAAGAATTAAATGTTGAGATAGATGATACTAAGGAAAAGATAAAGAAGATATTAAAAGCTCAACAATTATCTGATGGAGATAATGTTTATTTAGAATATGTTTTTAAAGCTACTAGCTATGAAGAGTTAGTTTATAGATATGCTGTTGTAGAACAGATATTAGATTATAATGATACTCAAATAGATAATTTTAATGGTTTAATAGAAAAGAATGAACAATTACAAGTTGATTTAGCAGCTAGAGAAATAGAATTAAATACTCAAATAGATAAATTGAGTGATAAGATAGAATCTTTAGGTAATGATTTAGTAAAATATTCTGATATTACAATGGATATTCAAGATGAAATAGATTCTACACAAGAATTAATTAATTATTATGTAAAATTAGGTTGTGGTGAGAATCAAGATTTAAATGAATGTGCTAAAGTAAAAGGAGATACATCTTTTACAAAGCCATTAATAAAGGGTACTATAACTAGTTATTTTGGATATAGAGTAGATCCATTAACAGGAAAATCAAATAAATTTCATAGTGGTACGGATATAGGTGGTAATCCTGAAGGTACTAATGTATATGCCTCTGCAAATGGTATGGTAGGTAAGATAATAAGAAAAGCAAGCTGTGGTGGAAATCAAGTATATGTATATCATA
>CANRPF010000046.1 GCA_947632375.1 uncultured Bacilli bacterium | reverse complement strand
TTAACACATTTAAAAAATGTAGAAAAACCGACATTTTTATTTGTCATAATCCTACATTTTATTTTACTATTTACATAAAGCTCATTGCTATCATTTTATTTCTCCTTATCGTTATGATAGTAGTAATAAAAAAATGACACTTAATTCTTACATGAATTAAATGTCTAAACATATTAATTGGGTAGGCATTCAACTCGCAAAAACTGAATGTTCCCTTTTTTATTTTATGCAAGTTTCCTTGACATATTCATAATAACATAAAAACGACTTTTTGACAAGTCGTTTTATATTTGTTTTATATGATACTCGAAAAGTCCGAGCTTCCTATCAATCTGGTGCGAACAACGTAGTAATCTACAACTTTTTTTCAACAGTAACAAAGAAAGAATCAAGCAACGAATAGTTATAAAATATTATTAATTTTTTATATGCAATTTTTCATTACCATTTCAAAATTTTAGACTTTGAAAGAAATGTACTATCTATTCCAAAATAATGAATTATCTTTTCAATATTAAAATCTTCTAAATGTTCAGTTATAAATATCATTTTATCTAGAGTGTTATCACCATCTTGTTTTTCTAAAATGCTGTTTACCAAATAACTATCAGTTAAATATTGATAACCATTCAATACTAATAATCCATTTTTTATAAAGCTAGTTATATTTTCATCACATTCTTTATTCACTAGCTCTTCATAATTGTAGTTTGGCATATCTAAAAATTCTAAATCTTCAATAGGGTCTCCGGCTTCTTTACAAATCTTTGCTAATTTTTTTCTAGTTTCGTATATTATTTCCATCGATTTTTTTAAGGGTTCTATTTTATCTTCTTTTGTTATTACTCCATTTTTATTATATTTGCATATATCCATTAAAAGTCCAAATAAAGAACTATATATATCAAGATTGTTTTGATTTCTATCCCTAATAACTTGTTTGATTATATTTTCATCATATCCAATTTGAACTAAATAATTAGCTGCAACTCTTTCATAATATATTGAAGGAAATTCAAATAATGAAAATGGTGGCATATTTCCTTGTAAAGACACATAATGCACAAATTCATGTACAAACGAAACAAAACATTTAATTGTTCCATCAGTTGTAACTCTAATTTTTCTTATTCCATCAACATCCAAAAAAACTTCAGAACGTTCCAAGCCATCTATACTATCTTCAAATAATATTTTATTTTCATTTTTTAATTTAGTATATAAATTTTTCCATTGTTCTGGAGCTCTTATACTATTTAAAAAGTCGAAAAATATTTTTTCTAAATCTTCTAAAGATACTTTGGGCAAATCATAATCTGACTCATTAGGTAATGAAAGAGCTAGTGCTATACTTTCCTCATTCATTTTAGAAACTATTTCACCAATATTATCAAAAAATGATAAATCATATTCTCTTAAATAATTTGAAGCAATTTTTAATAGGTAATTGTAGGTCGTAAATCTTTGTGTTTCTCTTAACCAATTAAAAATACACTCCGAATTATAGCGATATTTCAAAAAATCAGATAATTCATTAAACTTAGTTCTATAATCAAAAAATTTACAAGCAATCATAAACCAAAGCATATCATCAGAAATACCATCATTTAGCATAACAACAGTATCACCATTTTGAATTGATTTTTTTACAAGTAATTGAGTATATAATGCTGGCAATAAATCAGGATGTTCTAAAGAAGTAGCAACATTTTTATCCTGCAAAAGTGCTTTTAAAAGATTATCAAAAAATTTATTAAAGTCAGATATATAAACTACATTATTATTAGATGAAACTGGTAAACCAATTGAAATGATTTTTCCTTTATAATCTGAAAATAAGTATTTATTAAATTCTATAATTTGAGAAATTTTTTTTATATCGACTACTTTGTCATCATATTGTAATCTAATATCACCTACTTGCATATAAGCCATAATAATATCCCCCTCTCTTTAGTGTTAATTATTATATCAGTTTTTTTTAATAATTCAATATTTTTTTATTTACTCAAACTATATTTTGTCTTGACAAAATAATTAACCCCTAGGTATTTTGACAAAAGTATCAAAATAACCTAAGGGGACTATCTTTTTATATAAAATTCGAAAAAGTTTGAATATATTCGTCAATGGTGTCCTAAAGGAGGAGTACGACAACTTTTAATTCATTTTTCTAAATAATCTTTTAGCATTTTTATTAGTAATTTCTTCAACTTCTTTATAACTACTTTGTCTCACTTCAGCAAGTTTGTTGATTATATATTTTATATTTGATGTTTCATTCGTTTCTCCTCTTAAAGGTTCTGGAGATATATAAGGACTATCTGTTTCAATCAAAAATAAATCATTTGGAACTATTTTGGCAACTTCAATAGATTTTTTTGCTGTCTTATAAGTTATCCTACCAGCAAATGATATATAATAACCATTGCTCACCAAATATTTTAAATCTTCTAAATCTGGTTGAAAACAATGAAATACACATCCATATTTTGGTTTTACATATCCTTTAAAAATGTCTATTACTTGTTTATTACAATTATTAGAATGAATAATTATAGGTAAATGTAATTCATTAGCTATTATAATTTGTTTTATTAAATATTTTTTTTGCTCATTAAAATTATTTTTCGTATTATCTAAACCAATTTCACCAAGTGCTACAACTCTTGGATTATCTGCTAAATCATATAAAACTTCTAAATTTTGAGATTCAATATATAATGGATGAATTCCAACAGATGAATAAAATTTAGGATTTAATTCTGATATATTTATAGATTCTTTTGATGACTTTAAATCTAGTCCAACATTAATAACACTTTCAATAGCTGAATTATTATTTATTAAATCTATATACTTTTTTTCGTCATTTAAAACAATGCTATTAATGTGCATATGAGAATCAATTGCCAAATTACCACCTACTTTCTAATAAGCATATTTATATTGTCAATATGCAAGTGTGTTTTCTAAATTGACAAATCTATCAATTTCAATATATAAAAATTATATCATAAATTATTGAATATTTTAAAACTCGAACTATAAAAGTCCGAGTTTGGTATCAATCTGGTGCTAAATGCAGGAATTGAACCCGCAACCTACTGATTACGATTCAGTTGCTCTACCAATTGAGCTAATTTAGCATGGCTGCCCTGGTAGGATTCGAACCTACGGAATGATGGAGTCAGAGTCCATTGACTTACCACTTGTCCACAGGGCAATAAAAAGATTTAGAATTTTATTTTATTTCTAATATAATTTTCTAAATCATTAACATATATTTTTTCTTGTTTCATAGTATCCCTATCTCTTATTGTAACTGTATCATTATTTAATGTATCATCATCTATTGTAATAGCGAAAGGAGTACCAACAGCATCACATCTTCTATATCTTTTTCCTATACTTCCAGCATCATCATAAGAAATATTAAAACTAGAACATAAATTAGAATATATTTCCATAGCTTTATCAGAATGAGCTTTTTTTATTAAAGGAAGTATTGTAGCTTTTATTGGAGCAAGAGAAGGATTTATTCTTAAAACATCTCTTTTTTCATTATTTTCTAAAACTTCTTCTTCTAAAGCATCACAAATAACAGTTAAAAATAATCTATCTAATCCTAAACTTGGTTCTATTACATATGGCAAATATTTTTCATTAGTTTCTGGATCTAAATATCTTAAATCTTGTCCTGAGTGTTCCATATGAGTAGATAAATCATAATCAGTTCTATCAGCAATACCCCATAATTCGCCCCATCCAATAGGAAATTTATATTCTATATCAGTAGTTGCTTTTGAATAAAACGATAATTCTTCTTTTTTATGATCTCTAAATCTTAAATTATCACCACTTATTCCTAAGCTTTTCAAAAAATCCATACAATAATTTTTATAATAACCAAACCAATCTAAATCTGTATCAGGTTTACAAAAAAATTCTAATTCCATTTGTTCAAATTCTCTAGTTCTAAAAATAAAATTACCTGGAGTTATTTCATTTCTAAAACTTTTACCAATCTGCCCTATTCCAAATGGAACCTTTAATCTCATTGCTCTTTGAACATTTAAGAAATTAGTAAATATTCCTTGTGCAGTTTCTCCTCTTAAATAACATATGCTTTTAGCTTCATCTGTAACACCTATATGTGTTTCAAATAATAAATTAAACTTTCTTATATCAGTAAATTGTGTGCCACCGCACTTAGGACATGCTATTTGATTATCTGCAATAAATTTTTCTAATTCCTCATTGCTCCATCCATCAGCAGTTTCTTTTCCTTTAGTAAAATCTTCTATTAATTTATCGGCTCTATATCTAGATTTGCATTTTTTACAATCTATTAACGGATCTGCAAAATTTGCAACATGTCCACTTGCAACCCAAACATTAGGATTCATTAATATAGCAGAATCTAATCCATAATTATAAGGAAGTTCTCTTATGAATTTTTGCCACCAAGCATTTTTTAAATTTTCTTTTAATTCTTTACCTAAAGGACCATAATCCCAAGTATTTGATAAACCTCCATATATTTCACTTCCTTGAAATATAAAACCATATTGTTTACAGTAATTAACTATATCTTCCATTTTCATAATCGATCACTCTTTTCCATAAACTTATTTAATTCTTTTTCAAATTCATCTAATGTATTAACAACTGAATAACAGTTTTTTAAATCTTTCTCTACAAAGCCTTTTCTTTGACCACTTGATAACCAATCTAAAAGATTATCATAAAAATTATCATAATTTACTAATATAATTTTTTTATTACCAAGTGATGCACGATATTCTTCTACTGATGATGCAAATTCTGCTAATGTACCTATTCCACCTGGTAAAATTACAATTAAATCACTTCTAAAATATAATTTTCTAAATCTTAAAAGTGTATCGCTTACTAATACACATTTTGCTCTTGGTAATCTTTTAAAATCTTTCTTATATTTAGGTACTGTATATGCATAAACTTTTCTTTTATGTTTAATAAACTTTTTATAACAAGTACCCATCATAGAATAATTTGCAGCACCAAAGAGTAAATCAAATCCTTTTAAAGCTAATATTTCTGATATTTCTGATGATAATTCTAAATATTTACCCCCAATATTTTCACTAGCTGAACTTGCTATAAAAACTTTCATAACTACACCTCTAACATATTTAGTTTATTATATTTTTTTATTTTTGTAAATATTATGTTATATTAGTTATAGGTGAAAAAATGGAATTAATTAATAAATATGAATATGTTATTAAAAAAAGTAAATTCATTGGTTATTTTTATAAAATAGAATCTATCGATGAAATAGAAATAATATTAAATAATTTAAAAAAAGAAAATAAAAAAGCTAATCATTTTCCTTATGCTTATATATGTAATACAAATATTAAAAAAAGTGATGATAAGGAACCTAGTGGTACAGCAGGTAGTCCAATATTAAATGTTTTAGAAAGAAATAATTTTAATAGTCATATTATTATAGTTGTAAGATATTTTGGAGGTATTAAATTAGGTGTAGGTCCTCTTTTAAGAAGCTACAGTAAATGTGCAAATGAAGTTATAAAATAATTTTTAAAGAATAGTATTTATTAAGGTGAGTTTATGAATACTTTTTTTAAATATATAAAAGCTTTAATTATATTTTTTTGTTCTATTATATTAGTTCCTTTAATTCTTTCTATATTTAATTTAATAAAGTTAAGAACTAATAAAATATTAATAATAATATTAGGAAGTATTTTAATGTTTATTATAGGTTTTTTAACAGGTAAAAAATCTTTAAAAAAAGGATATTTAAATGGACTTTTTATATCAATAATATGTATATTTATATTAGTATTAATAAGTATAATATGTAGATATAAATTAAATATAAATAGTTTAATTTATTATGTAATATTAACAATATCTACTATATTAGGTTCTATGATAGGTATAAATAAAAAAACAAAAAATTAATTTTGTTTTTTCTTTGACTTAATACCTAGCATACTTTTAATTTCTATAATTTCATAAGGATCTATAGTATTAGGATAATTATAAATTATAGAAAAGAATAATAATTCTATATAAGAATATCTTTTTATTCCACTATTTATTAATTTATTCATATTCTTTAATATTTTATTTTTAGAAATAATTAAAGATTCAAATCTAAAACTTATATTATTTATTTTAAATCTATCTAATAAAGATAAATCTATATTATTAATTGATTCATTATTTGTTTTTAATATTTCTAATATATCTTCTGGAATAAAATTCTCATAATTTTTAACTATAATATCATCATATAATTCTTCTTTAATTATAAATCTATCCCCTGTTAAAATATCTCTTCTTATTATATTAAATTCATTTGTTATATTTTCACCACAAGATTTTGAAATAATAGCACGTTTTACTATATTTTTAGAATTAGGATTAATAAATCTAGTATCTTTAACAATTAAATCACCTTCACCTATTTCTATAAATTCATCTAATATATCAGAATAATCATCTCTAAGAATAGAATAATCTATATTTTTATTTGATAAATTTATTCCATAAGAACTATATAATGCTAATAAATAAGATAATTTATTTGTATCCATAAATAATATATCTTTATAATTATCTAATATTTCTTTTATATTACATTTATAATTACCTAATTTAGCTATATTACTTACAAAATTATTTAACTTATTATTAATAAAGTAATAAATATTATCAAGAATATATTTTTCATTAATTAAATTAATACTTATTAAATTTACTAATTTTGATAAAGTATTTAAATCTAATTCATTTATAAAATATAATACTAAATTAGAATAACTTTTAATAGTTGGTAAAAACTTATCTATTAATTTAACTTTTTCTAATAAATTATCACTAGATATAATAGAAGATTCATCTATATTTATATTATAATCTATTAATATTTTTTTAATATCAGAAATATTTATAGAACGTAAACTTTTTTCTCTATTTAATTCAGCATTATATTTTATACTTTCAAATTTAGAATTATAAATTATTGTTAAAGTTCTTAATTTAGGATCTGTTGATAACATAGTAGTTTTATATTCTATAGCTTTATTATTTTTAATAGCTTCTAAAGCATTATCAATATCAGCATAAACACTACCAATATATTTATTAAAATGATTAGCATGTTTTTTATATTCATTAATAGCTTTTTTAATTATAGAAGGTAATTCATTAGCATATTTAAATTTAGTCTTTAACATACTTTCACTAACCATTCCATTATTTAATTTAACATATTCTTTTAATTTAGCTAATTCAATAATTATTTCTAAAGCTTTTCCAGCATAACCTTTATAAGAAATAGTACATAATTCTCCATATACAAATATAAAACTTATTTCATCTTCAGTAAATAATTTATCAAGATAAGGTTTTAATTTAGAGTCTTGATATAAAAGCATAGCTTGTTTAGTTAATTCTGCCATTTGAAATTCTATACTTTTTTCTATTTCTTCTTCACTTTTATATTTTTTAAATATATTATTTTGATTTATTTTTAAATTATTTTTAAAAAAGTTTACTAAATTATTTATATCAGTATAATTAAAATCATTTCTTAAATATAACATTATTTTTAAATGATCTATAGTTGATAATTTAATTAATTCTGTTAATGGTAAATCATATGGCTTTAAACAATCTAATTTATTTTGTTCTCTAAATAATTGTTCTGCTGGAGCTATTTTTTCTTTTAAAGTTTCAAGATAGCTAACTATTTCACTCATATATTCCACCACCTAATTTTTTCTTTTTTACTAAAGATAAATCATCTAATGCTTTTTTTAAACTATTAAATATAGTTTCATAGTGTTTTCTTTCTTCATACCAACTTGATATAGTTTCATCATCCATAACTAAATTTATTTGGTTTATTTCACCTAAGTAATAAACTAATAAAGCTTCTAAAACTGATTTTATTTCTTTTGGACTTACAGTACTTAATATTGTATCAATATAATTTTCATCATATTTAATTAATTCAACATACATACTAATATCAATATCTTTTGGTATTGGTCTTACACTTTCTTTATCTTTATTTTTAGTTTTTAAAGATGGCATAGGATATATTTTCTTAACTGATTTAAAATTTAATGATTTTTCTAATAAATTATTAGAATTTACTAACTTTTCTAAAACCATACTATTATTTTCTCTAATTTTATCTAAACAATATAATATTTTAATAGTATCTTCTTCTAAAGATAACATAGTTTTATATATATAATCTAAATTAATATATCCATTTTTATCTCTTTTATCTTTTATTAATTCTTCTATTGTCATAATTATTCCTTTCTTAGTTTCTTTACTAATCCATCTATATATCTTCTTAATTTATTAATATCGCTTGTATTTAATAACTTAACTTGATTATAAATAATAGAATATAATATTAAATCAGTATATGAATATTTATCTTTAAAATAATAACATAATAAATTAGCGATTCTAATTACTTTATTTCTAGATACAATTAAATTTCCTATAACATAAGTTAAATTATTTATTCTATTTTCTTCTAAAAAGTCTAAATTTACTTCATTATATATAGTATTAAAATTACTTTCATTTATTTTTTCTAATATTTCTTCTGGAATAAATGAATTAGCATTTTCTACTATAGTATTATTTAATTCTTTATCACTAATAATAAAGTTCTTTTCTGTTTTTAATGAACTTCTTAATTTACCATCATCATCTAAAGCATAACCTAATTCTTTATATAAAATACATCTTTTATATATATAATCTTCTGTACCTATTAAGTTTTGAAAATTATTATTTAGTAATTCATATTCTCCCATTTCTATATATTTATCTATTAAATAGCTGTAATCTTTTCTTAGAAAATTAAATCTATAAAATGGTTTAGATAAATCTATATTATAAGATTTATATCTACTTAATAAATTATAAATAAATGTATTATTAAAAAATAATATATCGTTATTTATATCTTTTTTAACTAATTCTTTTATATTTACTTCAAATAAAGTTAAAGTTTTTATATTATTAATCATATTTAATAAAGATAGTCTATCAGATAACTTTTCTATATTATTACAAATAAACTTTTCTGTAATAATATTATTTGAAACATATTCTAATAACATTATTAATTTATCATAATCAACTTTATTAACTAATATTAATAATATATTAGAATAATTTAATAAACTTTTAGCATATTTATCTATTATATTAATTTTATTTTTAAAAACATCTAAATCTACTAAGACTTCTTCACTTTTTATAGGAAGTTGGTATTTTTCTATTATTTCTTCTTTTGGATTTAATTTTATTTGAGATTTTATTTCAGATAATAAAGTACTATATTCTTTATCATTTAATTCATTATTATAAATAATAGCACGACATAATAATACATTATTTTCTTTAAAGTTTTTTTCTAAAGAATCTAAATCAACTGCTTTTTGTTCATTAATATTAAGTAATGCATCTTCTAATACTTTTATTCTCTTATTTTTTGACTTTATAAAGTTATTTACTTTTATTCTTAAACGTCCTTTATTTTTATTTAAAGCATCTGATAAATCAGAAATATAAGAAAAATGACTATTAATTAGTTTTAACTTTTCATTACTTTTCTTTAAATTACATTCATTTATAAAACAATTAGCATTCATAATTGCAACTATAGTCTTTAAAGTATTTAAGTTAGTTTCATTTAATAATATATCTTTAATAAAATCTTTTAATAAATCATAATTAATTTCATCATTTTCTAAAAATAAAGCATTTATACCATCTAATATATTTAATTTAGATAAAAAGTTTTCATTTCCTTTAGAAAAGTTATTTAAATCATCTTCATTAAATGAATCTATTTTTTCATAAAAAAAGCTAATTAAATAACCTACTTTTATATGATTATTTTCGTTTATTCTATTTATTACATCTTTATATCTATCTATATCATTATAAAAACATTCTGGTAAAAATAATTGTATTTCTCTAAATAATATATAAGGTTCTTCTTTTAGTAAAGAAAATATATCTAAACTTTTATCTTCTAAGAAATCATATTGTTTTTGATAAGAATATTCTTCACTTTTTAAGTGTTTTAAATAATGATTTATTGCTTTTTCTAAAACAGTCATAATATTCCTCCTAAAACATATTTTTTGATATCAGCTTCTTGACATTGAGGATTTTCTTTATATTTCATAACTCTATTAATAAGCCATTTCATATATATACTATTTGTATTAGATTTCTTAGTTAAAGCTCCTAATATATTATAATTATTAATATCAAATATTACTCTAGTACCAACAGATTTATCTTTAACTTCACATATTCCACGTATTTTATCATTATTAGTAAAATAATCTATATTTTTAAAAATACCTTTTTTAATACCATCTATTAAATTTAATATAGAAGCTATTTCTCTTTTATCTTCACCCATATCACTTAATATATACATCTTTTTATTATCATCCATAAAATAAGATAAATGATTTAAATTACTTGAATCTTCAATACTTTCTTGTTTTTCTAATAAAGATTGTTTATATTTTTTAATATTATCATAAATCATTAAATTAATAGCTAAATATTCTTCATAAAAACTAAGCCATTCTATATCTTTTTCACTAGATAGTTTAAGTTTAATATTACATATTTCTTTATAATAATATATTAGTATTTTATCTATTATTTCTATACTTTCTTTTTCTTTTGATTTAGGAAGTATTTCTAAATAATCTTCGTTAGAATTTATATAGCTAATATAAAAAGATATATTAGTATCTTCTTCTTTAGTTTCTAAATTTACTAAAGATTCTTTAATTTGTTTTACATAGTCACTTTTTTTAATAGGATGTTTTATTACTTTTTTACTTTCTTTTTTTACTTTAGCTATTATTTCTCTATTATTTTTTTCTATTTCTTTTAATGTTTCATGTATTAAGTCAAAGTCTATTTTTTTGCCTCTTAAATCGTTATATATTAATAAAATATTAGAAATATAACCAAATTCATCACGATATTCATCTAAGTCAATTTTTTCCATAAAGTCCCCTTCTTTAATAGTTTTATATAATAGCACAAAAAAGGTTTATTGTAAAATAAAAATACTATTTTTTTAGTATTTTTACGTTTTGAATATGATAATTTATTCTAAGCAATAACTTAGTAGGTAAAAACCTAGTCATAAATATTGCAAATTTCATTTTTATAGTTGGTATTATAATAAGTTTTTTTTGAAACATTTTATCTATTCCATATTTTGCAACATAGCTACTAGTTGCACTTTTAGTATTAAAATTACCACCAGCTACATTATTAAAATTAGTATCAGTTGGTCCTGGACATAAAACAGATATATTAACTTTACTATCTAAATGACGTAATTCTTCATAAATAGCAAGTGTTTCTTTTAAAAGATAATTTTTTGTAGAGTAATAAGTAGAAAGTTTAGGACCAGCCATAAATCCTGCAGAAGATGCAACATTTAAAATATAACAATTTTCTTTATCTTTAAAATCTTTTAAAAATAATTTGGTTAAAATATGAGGAGCTACTACATTTAACTCTATCATATTTAATTCTCTATCTAAATCTGTATCTATAAAATTACCAAAAAGTCCATATCCGGCGTTATTTATAAGTATATTTATATTTTCATTTTTAACTTTATCATATAAATCATATACATTTTTTCTAATACTTAAATCCATTATAATTATTTTTACTTTAGAATTACACTGTTCTTTTACTTTTTTTAAAGCTAATTCATTTCTTGCAACAAGTATTAAGTCTATATTTTTTTGACTTAAATAAATTGCCATATCTTTTCCTATTCCACTGCTAGCGCCTGTTATTAATGCTTTCATTTTATATGTTTCCTTTCCATATAATCTAAAATATAAAATAATATTGCAATACCTAAAGATAATCCTGCTAATACATCTGATGCATAATGTACTCCTAAATATATTCTGCTAATCATTATTAATATTATGAGTATAATAAGTAAAGAAATTAAACTTTTTTTTAAATTTTTATTTATATTAGACTTTTTTATTAAATAAATTATAAATCCATAAAAACAAACTGCAATCATAGTATGTCCACTTGGAAATGAATAATTATCTTCAATAATTAAATTTATATCTATTGGTCTTTGTCTTCTTATAATAATTTTTATTATATAATTTATAGCAGAACATATTAATATAGTAATATTTAATATAGTTAAACTTTTCTTTTTTAATATAAAGTTTAATAATAATATTAATATAAAACTAAAAGCTATAAATTTAACACTACCAAAAAATGTAATACATTTCATAAATATAGTTATTGGATTACTTTTCATAGTAATTATTAATTGATAAAATAATCTATCTATAAAATGTACTTTATTTAATAAATATAGTATTAAAAAAAGTAAGAATATAAATAAATTAATTATTATTATTTTTTTTCTTTTCATATTATCACTACTACATTATATCACGTTTTAAAAATAAAAAACCTTTTTATTAAAGGTTATTTCTTATTAAATTTAAAAAAATATAATATTTTACCAACTAAGAAAACAATATTATCACATTTTTTTATAGCGATTTTTTTAAATACAGCTTTACCACCTACTGTTAATGAAGAAATTAAAGCAGAGGTAATTATTGAAGCTAGTGTTATATTCCCTTTTAAAAATAAAGATAAACTAGCTGCTATACTAGCACCTAATCCACCACTTATTATTCCGCATATATCACCAATAACATCATTACATACACTTGATACGTTTACTGATTTTTTTATTATAAATAAAGATTCTTTAGCACCTTTAATCTTTCTAGATGATTTTGCATGAAATGAAGCTTCATTGCTAGTTAAAGCAGCTGTACCAATCATATCAAATAAAATACCTATAAATATAACTAATAAGGTAAGAATACAAGTAACTAATAAATTAGCATGACTTGTTAATGTATTTGATGCAAAACTAAAAAAAATAGAAAGAAAAAAAGTCATTAAAAAAACTTTATATATCCAGTTATCTTTTTTCATACCGACACCCCTTATATAAAGTTGGAATTTATTGTATGG
>CANRPF010000045.1 GCA_947632375.1 uncultured Bacilli bacterium | reverse complement strand
AATAATATACGTGATTGGTTGTTTGTAAAAGATCATTGTATAGCAATAGATACAGTACTTCATAATGGTAAAAAAGGCGAAATATATAATGTTGGCGGTAACAATGAAAAAACTAATTTAGAAATAGTTAAAACAATATTAAAGCAACTTGGAAAATCTGAAGATCTTATTACTTTTGTTGAAGATAGAAAAGGTCATGATTATAGATATGCAATAGATTCTTCAAAAATAAAAAGAGAATTAGGTTGGGAACCATCTGTTACTGTTGAAGAAGGTTTAAGACAAACAATAGAATGGTATGCAAATAAAGAATATTAAATATAAAGTTTTAAAAAAAGATTAAACGTTTATTTAATAAATTTTAAAAATTTCAAAAAAAAATACATATTTTAATTTAAGATATATTAAATGCAAGGTAAAAAAATGTATAATAACGAAATAATTTAGGAGATATGATTTATGGAAAACATAAAAATATGTGTACAAAAATCTGGAGAATGGTTATATAAATATCGTTGGTATATAGCTATATTTTTATTTATGTTATGTGTAATATTTGAAATAAGTGGATCTTCAATTGGTATGTGGAAAAATTTTGGAATGTCAGATGTAGATGATGATGGAGTAATATTAGGAAAGTCGAGGCAAATACGAAGTGATGAATGGGCAGTATTAACACCTATGACATTTTCACAAGAGCATAACGGATTTAAGTATTTTAGCGATATTATTAGAGCTGACAAAACTGATGTATTCATAGTTTATGGTTTGCCAGTATTCAATTTTATGGAGATATTTAGACCGTTTCAACTTGGTTTTTTATTTTTGGGATTATCAAGAGGGTTATCATTTTTTTGGTTTGGTAGAATAATAGCATTATTTATGATAATGTTTGAATTATTTATGATTTTAACAAATAATAGACATAAACTATTATCATTTATTGCATCTACTATGGTTACATTAGCACCACTTATGCAATGGTGGTTTGCTGTATGTGGAATAGCAGAAATATTTATATTTGGTGGTATGGCAGTAATCTTATTAGATAAATATATGAGTACAGATAATTTTAAAAAAAGATGTCTATGTTTACTAGGGATGGTTATTTGTGCAGGGGGATATATTCTGGTATTTTATCCATCATGGCAAATACCAATAGCATATGTATTTTTAATTTTAGCAATATGGGTAATTGTTAAAAATAGGAAAAATTGTAAAATAAATGTTAAAGATATAATTTCAATAATAATTTCATTAATTATTTTGGCAGGTTGTATGACATATATACTAATACAGTCAGGTGATACAATAAAGTGTGTAATGAATACGGCCTATCCAGGTTCTAGAGTATTAGCGGGTGGAGGATTAAAATGGGATTACTTTTACTATATGATTAATTTGTTTACACCATATAAAGATATAATGGGAACCAATGCATGTGAAAGAGCATTAATGATTGGACTATATCCAATAAATTTAATATTAGCAATTATAGCATTAATAAAAGGAAAGAAAAAAGATATTTTGTTAATATTATCTATTGTAGCTCATACATTTTTAAGTATATGGGTTGTAATAGGTTTTCCTGCTATAATTGCAAAAATTACATTATTAGACAAAGTACAATCAACAAGAGCAATGATAGCTATAGGATTTTTAGATATAATTATATTAGTTAGAAGTATAGCAATATTAAAAACTACTGTAAAAAAGATAAATTCAGCAATAATTTCAATTATATTAGCTGTAGTTATAGCATTAATATGTAAAGTTAATTATCCTAGTTATATATCAATAAAAATGGCAGTAATTATTGCCATTGCTAGTATGTACTTATTTTATTTTGCACTATGTTATAAAGAAAAATATTATAAATATTTATTTGCTGTAGGTATGATCGGAGTAATGGTTATATCAGGTGCAACAGTAAATCCAATTAGAAGAGGAATAGATGTTATATATGACAGTAGTATGATAAAAGAAATAAAAAAAATTAATAACGAGGAAAAAGGAAATTGGATTACAGAAGATGTAGGATTCCCAGTGCCTAATTTTATATTAATGGCTGGAGTTCCCGTAATAAATTCTACAAATACATATCCAGATTTGGAAAGATGGTATAAAATAGATAAAGATAGAAATTATGAAGAAGTATATAATAGGTATGCGCACCCAACTATAAAGATAATAAATAATGATGAAGAAGTGGAAGATAAATTTAAGTTAATTCAATCAGATGTGTTTGAAGTGTACCTTACACCAGAAGAATTAGAAGAGATAGAAGTAAAATATATAGTTACAGTAGATGATGTAGAAAGATTCAATACCGACAAATACAAATTTGATAAAATAGCTATAGCTGGACCATATTTTGTATATAAACTAAATAAAGTCGTATAATTGTATTTAATATATATTATAAAGAAAAGAAGGTGTGTAATGAAGATAGCAGTATTAGTACCTTGTTATAATGAAGAAATAACAATAAAAAAAGTAATAACAGATTTTAAAAAAGAATTACCAGATGCATATATTTATGTGTATGACAATAATTCAAAAGATAAAACTGCTCAGATAGCGAAAGAAAATGGTGCTATAGTTAAGCATGAATATAGACAGGGAAAAGGAAATGTTGTAAGAAGTATGTTTCGTGATATTGACGCAGATATATATATTATGGTAGATGGTGATGATACTTATCCAGCTGATGAAGTACATAAACTGATAGAACCAATACGTAATGGAGAAGCAGATATGGTTATTGGTGATAGACTAACAAATGGAACATATCAAAATGAAAATAAAAGACATTTTCATGAATTTGGTAACAATTTGGTTAAAAATTCAATAAACAAGTTATTTAAAACAAATTTAAAAGATATCATGACAGGATATCGTGTGTTTAATAAGATGTTTGTTAAAACAATGCCTGTAATGAGTCCTAAATTTGAGATAGAAACAGAAATGTCATTACATGCATTAGACAAAAAATTTATAATAAAAGAAATTCCAATTGTATATAGAGACAGGCCAGAGGGTAGTAATTCGAAACTAAATACAGTAGGAGATGGAATTAAAGTTGTAAAAACAATAGTAAAAATGTTTAAAGATTTTAAACCAAGACAATTCTTTTGGTTAATAGCTTTCATTTTAGCATTTATTGGATTATTAATAGGTTTACCAGTTATTATAGAATTCATAAAAACAAGTTATATAACAAAAGTTCCATCAGCAATTTTAGCAACAGGAATTATGACACTTTCAATTATTATTGCACAATGTGGAGTAATATTAGATACGGTTGTAAAGCAACATAGAGAAAAGTATGAACTTGAAATATCTAGATATGTGCAAATAGAAAAAATAAGCCAAAAGATGAAATAGTATAATAAAAAAGTTTATGGGTAACTTAAAAAACCTAAAAATTTATTTAAGGGATTTAATAATGAACAATTTAAGAAAAACAAATGAAATAATACAAAAATTAGAAAACATTGTATATAAACTTAGGTATGTTTTAGAATTTATATTTTCATTAATTTCAATTTTTGGAATATATAAATTAGTTACTATAAAACATTATTTTGGGTATTATCATAAAACATATTTAACGTTAGCAACGATATGTACGATGTTTGCTTTAGCAATTTTGATATATTGTTGTATAAAAGATAGAGAAAAAATAGAAAAAATATTTTTAACATTTATGATACCAGTAGGAATTTTTTACATAGCATTTATAATTCCATCATATGCACCTGATGAGCAAGCTCATATGTGGAAAGCTTATGAAATTTCAACTGGAAAGTTAATAACAACTATAGAAAGTGATGGAAGTTCTCATACAGAGGTGCCAACAGATTTGTTAAAATATCAACCAGGAAAAGTAGCAAAGTATCTATCATTAATAGGACAAGTAAATGGTAAAACTAACTATAATCATACAACTAAAAAAACATCATCAGCACAGAATTATAGTTTTATATTATATCTAGGCTCAGCACTTGGGTTTGTAGTTTCAAGGTTTTTAGGACTAAACATCTTAATAGGTATATTACTAGGAAAAATATTTAATTTTATTTTATTTCTTGTAGTAGGATATTATGTAATAAAAATAATACCATTTGGAAAAATATTAATGGCATCATATTTATTTATGCCAATGGTATTGCAGCAAGCAACATCATTTTCAGCGGATGCAATTACAAATATAGTTATGTTTCTATTCATCGCTTATGTATTAAAACTTGTATTTCAAAAAGAAAAAATAACATTAAAACAAGATGTTGCATTATTTATTTTGTCAATATTAGTAGGAATTGTAAAAATAGTTTATATACCAATATTGGGACTAATATTAATGTTAGCATTTAAAAAAAATATGACAAAAAAAGAAAAAGCAATAGTATTACCAATATGTATAATAGTGGGTGCAATAGTAGCAGTAGCGATGTACTTATTCTCTACTAAATATATAAGTACCAATATGATCCCATATTACGAAGAAAACAATGTAAAATCTTCTGAACAAATACATTATATTATGCAAAATCCTATAGAATTCGCTAAAATAGTAAAGAATGATTGGGTAAATAAAAGTGAAAATTATATTAATATGCTTATCGGTTCAAATTTAGGTTGGCTTAACATTTATGTTAATAAAATTATAATATATTTATTTTTAATATTTATATTATTTTCGATTACAGTAGAAAAAAATGAAAATGTACTAAATAAAAAACAAAAAATATGGACCATTTTGTTAGGAATAGCAACAATAATAGCTATAGAAATAGCAATGTATATTTCATGGTCAGGAGTAGGAACAAAAACAATAGAAGGAATACAAGGAAGATATTTTATTCCAGTAGGAATTGTATTATTATTAACGATATGTATGAAAAATAATTATTTAAAATTCAAAAATATTAATATAAAAATTTTAACAGTATTAAGTATCTTAAATATATTTGCTATTCAATCAGTATATTTATTTTTTGCATAATAGAAGGAGAAAAAAGATGAAAATATTATTAATAATTCCAGCATATAACGAAGAAGAAAATATACTTAAAGTATACAAAGAGGTAGAAAAATATAGTGAAAAATATGATTATATCGTTATAAATGATTGCTCAACTGATAAAACTTTAGAAATATTAGAAAAGAACAATATTAAACATATAAATTTGATACATAATCTAGGAATAGGTGGTGCAGTACAAACAGGATATAAATATGCATATGAAAATAATTATGATATAGCGATTCAATTTGATGGAGATGGGCAACATGAAATTAAATGTGTGGACAAACTTTGTAAGCCACTACTAGACGAAGAAGTTAATATGTGTATAGGAACAAGATATTTAGACAAAAGCTCAAGTGAATTTCAATCAACATTTATGAGAAGAATAGGAAAAAATATAATATCTTTTATAATAAAAATGTGTTGTCATAAAAAGATAACTGATCCAACATCAGGCTTTAGAGCTGTAGATAAAAATATAATAAAAATGTTTTCAGAAAAATATCCAACAGAATATCCCGAGCCTGAATCATTAGTTGAAGTATTTAAAAATAATTATAAGGTTATTGAAAAGCCAGTTAGTATGAAAGAAAGACAAGGTGGTAAATCATCTATTAATGTATTTAAAAGTATAGATTATATGATAAAAGTATCAATAGCAATTATAATTGATAGTATATTTTAAAAAAGTAATAAGAAAGGAGCGAATAGAATTGTCAATTATTTTAAGAGTAGTTTTAATAAGTATTACTGTTATATATATTTTTATGCTTATAAGAGCTATACGAAAAAAAAGCCTCCAAATATCTTTTTCTGTATTCTGGTTTGTGAGTGGAATTGCTTTAATTGTAGCACTTTTAATACCTAATTTAGTTGAATGGATTTCGCATAAACTAGGATTTGTAACACCATCAAATATGATATTTTGTTTAACAATTTTTATTGCATTTTATTTAATATTTAATATAACAATAAAATTGGCTCAAGAAAATAAAAAAAATGTAATTTTAGTTCAAGAAGTTTCAATATTAAAAGAGAAAGTAAATGAGTTAGAAAATAAAAGTGAGGATTAAATATGGAAAATAAATGCAAACTTTCGATAGTAGTAGCGATATATAATTTAGAAGAATATTTACCAAGGTGTCTAGATGCATTAGTAAATCAAACTTTACAAGAAATTGAAATATTATGCGTGGATGATGGTTCGACGGATTCAGCCCCACAGATTGTAGATGAATATGCAAAAAAATATCCAAAAAAAATAAAAGCATTTCATAAAGAAAACGGTGGAGAATTTACCTCTAGAAATTATGGATTAGAAAGAGCGACAGGAGAATATATTACGTTTGTAGATGTTGATGATTATGTTGAACTAGATTGGGCAGAGAAATTATACACAGCTGCTAAAGAAAATGATGCTGATTTAGCTGTATGTGCATTTGAAAGAATTGATTTAGAAACAAATAAAGTAACATCTACGGATATGACTGGTTTTGGAAAATGTACAAAACAACTAAATGGAAATGATGATTTTGTAACATTTATAAATCCTGCACCATGGAATAAAATATATAAAAGAGAAATATTAAAAGATTTACGTTTTTTACCCCTTAGGGGATTTAATGATGCAATGTTATTAACTGAATGTTTTACAAGAATTAATAAAATAACATTTATACCAGATGTGTTATACCATTATTATTTAAGAGGAAATTCGCAAATTCATACGGTAAATGAACAAGATGTTAGAAATTTAAGAAAGTATTTATTAGAAGTAAAAAAGTTTTATAAAGACTCAAATAAATATGAGGAATTAAAATATATTTTGGATATAATGGCATTCTTACATTTAGGAGTATCAGTAATGTATAGGGCCTCATATGATCCAAAAATAAATATAAAAGAAATGACAAAAGAGACAATAAAATACTTAAATGAAAACTTTTCAACATGGAGAAAAAATCCATTTTTAACTTTTAGATATTCTATAAAAAAGGGCTTTAAACATATAGGGTTGTGGGGAGTATCACTACTATATAAATGGAATATGACAATGGTATATATAAGAGTATATAGGTTTTTAGTTGATAAGTTAAAAAAAGATATTAAATTTTAAAAAAGGAGCTAAATAATGATAGTATCTATATTTGCCTTGTTTATAATATTATCAATATCATTTGCTTTAAATATACAGTTTAGAATCAAACAAGAAAATTCAGTATTAATTACTTTTTTAGGTATAGCAATTTTTCTATATTTAGCAGGACTATTTGATGTACTAAAACTGGCTGTATATGGTATATATATAATTTCTATAATTTGCTTTATTTATATTATTTATTTTATTGTTAAGAAAAAAGCGAAAATAAAGGAACTTATAACTCCAGCTACTGTTTTATATGTAATAGTAATGTTGGTTATGACCAAAGTAGTATTAAATACTTACTATTCAGAATGGGACGAGTTTTCACATTGGGGACCAAATTTAAAGGCAATGTTACAATACGATAAATTTTGGTCAAATAATATATATGACGGTATACATGTTGTATACACTCCACTTGCAGGATTAGTTGAATATTTTTATTGTAAAATTAATCATTGCTTTGCAGAAGATATATCGTATATAGCGATAAATTCTTTTATTATAACTTTATGTCTGCCTATTTTGAAAAAATTAAAATGGAATATAAAAGATATAGTAAAAGGGGTTTTATTTTGGCTAATAGTTTATTTATTGATTATATTATTCAGATTTAAATTATCATCTATTTACATAGATTTGTTATTAGGAATATTATTTTCAATAGGAATGAGTTTAGCCTATAGACTTGATGGAAAAGAAGATAAAATTTCATTAGTAATGATAATGTTATCATTACCATTATTAAAAAATACAGGATTATTGTTATTAGGAATAATTTTAATGCAATTATTTTTCTCAAAAGTAATAATGCCAATAATTGAAGAAAAAAAAATAACAAAAAAAGAGTTGAAAAAAATAGGTATATTAATATTAATTCTTGTGATTTCGTTAACATTATATGGAACATGGAATATTTATTGTAAAATGAATAATAGAGAGTTAGACGATAGGCATGATAAAAATTCTATTTCACAAATAGACATTAAGTCATATATAAAAGCTATTACATTATATAAAATAGAAGATGGAAAATATAAGGATATAGCAAATAATTTTTATAGTGCATTAAATGAAGTAGAAATTTGGGGAAGACAATCTTCAGGAGTTGGAACAGTTGTAAATATTTTAGTAATATTGAATATTATTGGAATAGCTCTGTATTACTTTAATAAAGATGAAAAACAGAAGAAAAAGATATTATCTTTATTTTTGGCATTTAATATAGGATTTATAATGTATTGCCTGCTATTATTAGCAACATATATGTTCGCGTTTACTGAACAAGAAGGTAGAGAATTGGCAAGCTATACAAGATATATGTCAACATATTTTATTGCTTGGATTTTAGATATAATTAGTATAGGAATTGAAAGAGAAAAATCAAAAGGTTTAATAATTGCAATATTAGCATTTATGTTATGTTTATATCCATTGAATATTCAAGAAGCAGTAAATTTAACTTCTAAAAAGAATAAAGTTGGTGTTCCACAAGAAATTATACAAAAAGCTGATATAATAAAACAAAATGTAAAATTAGATGATAAGATATATTTAATATACCAAAATATAGGTGGTGGAGGAGCATATCATATGTTACGATATTCAATTTCACCAATAGTAACAAATTTATTATATGAATGGAGTTTAGGACCAAAGTATAATGAAAATGATATTTGGAATTATGATATAAGTAAAGAAGAATTTGAGAAAAAATTAATAGATGAGAATTATGATTATGTATTTATTGCACAAGTAGATAAGCAATTTATAGAAATATATGGAGATTTAATAGAGAAAGAAGAAATGCAAAAACAAGATGTTGAAAATCTAAATAATAAATTACTAAAGGTAAATAAAAAAGGAAATGGTAAAATTTCATTATCTATTTGTAATTGAAGGAGGAACATTAATGGCGGTAATTAAAAAGTATAGGAAAGTATTAATAATAATAGGAGTAGCTATACTAGTTTCAATATTTTTTTGTTATCCATATCTTAATAATAAAATGGTTTTAGGACATGATATAAAATTTCATTTAGCAAGAATACAACAAATAGCGAGAGAATTATCAAGTGGTAATTTCCCAGTTCTAATACATTCTGATTTAGTAGATGGATTAGGATACGGAAATTCGCTATTTTATCCAGAGATATTTTTGTATATACCGGCAGTTATTTATAATATGGGAATAAGTTTAGTAACATCATTTAAAATATTCATAATATTTATAACATTTATAACATTCATGAGTATGTTCATTGTAACAAGAAGAATAACTAAATCAGACATTATTTCAGTAATTTCAAGTATTTTATATACATTTTCTTTATATAGAATAGTAGATGTATATACGAGAGCAGCTATAGGGGAAGTTTTAGTATTTATATTTTTGCCAATAGTTGTATTAGGATGTTATGAATTGTTTGTAGGAGATAAAAGTAAGTGGTGGATATTACCATTTGGAATATTTGGTGTTGTAAATTCACACATAATATCATTTGCTTTTGCAGTAGGAATTATATTTTTCTTTATGATTATAAATGTAAAAGGAATTATTAAAGAAAAAAGGATTAGAAATATAATAATAGCTGGAGTGATTTCAATACTAGTAACATTAAGTGTATTACTTCCTATACTAGAGCAGAAAAGTAGTAATGACTATAATGTGTTTGTAGGCGGGACGAGTAAAGAGTTATCAGAACGTTCAATGCAGTTAACATTATTATTTATTGATGATTATCGCTATGGCTATGATATGGTAAATGATTTAATAAATGGTCGAATGAATCTTGGAATAGGAATAATGCTACTTGTATTACCTTTATTTATATTTGTAACTAAGTGGAAAGATAAAAAGCAAAAAAAGATATTAATACAGATATTTATTTTAGGTGTATTAGCACTATTAGCAACAACTAAGTTATTCCCTTGGAAATTATTTAGATTTTTAAATATAATACAAGTTCCTTGGAGATTAAATATAATATCAACAATGTGTTTTTCAATTGTGGGAGCATATTGTATATATAACGTAATGGATCAAAAAAGAGATTCTATGATAATATTATCAATAATTATTGTATATGTTACATCAAGTTATTTGGGAAAAGTAATATATAGTGATGTAACAAATACTGAAATGGAATATACATCAATAGGAGTTGGTGAATACTTGCCAAGCATTCCGATAGACACAGAAGAAAAAAATGTATTTAATATAGAGGATAAAAATGTAACATATGAATTTGAAAAAAATAGAAACAAAATAACATTTGAAACAACTCAAGATAAAAATGGAAAACAGATAAATATTCCTTTGATTTATTATAAAGGATATGAAGCACAAATTCAAACTTCAGACAATAAAAAGCAAGAACTAGAATTAAGTAGAAATGATGAAAATGGACAAACAAAATTAATTAATGAAAATGAATTAATAGGTAAAATAACAATTGAATATAAAATGACTTTAATTCAGAAATGTTCATATTTATTAACATATTTAACAGTAATTTTCCTTATTATATATATAATGTTAAAATTTGTAAAAAGAAAGTTTGCTGTAATTGAAAAAAAATAAATTAAATGTGAGTAATAGAATTAAAGTTGAAGATAAAACGTATGTTAAAAATAAAAATGAATTTTTTATACTTATAATATACGTTTGTTATATTGAGTAAAGTAAGAGTAACATAAAGACTATGTGATAAAAAATGGAGTGAAAAATGAAAAAAATAGTAGAAAAATTTAAAAATAATATTTTATATTTAATAGGAGCAATGATGTTTGCAATATCTGGTGCAACTTTGTCTATACAGTTAATCTTAAATAATCAATATAATACCTTAAATATGTCAATTGTTGGAATAGTATCATTTATATGTTGTATTTGGATATGGAAAAAAACTTTAAAAGAAAATATATGTTATATAAAAAATAATTTAGGATTTACTTTGATATGTATTGTTTTAGCAATAGGAGTAATAGGAGAATTACTTTTATATAGAAGAACAGAAATAAAAGGAGTTTTAGATAATTTCATTATAAACCCTTTTCGTATCAGATATACAATAATTGCTTCTTTTTCTGCAATGTATTTTGGAGTATATATAGGAAATAAAATTAAAACATGGTTATTAGATTTTTATAAATCATTAAATGGATGGGAAAAAAAAGCATATATAATAGTGAGTATCATTACATTTGTTGTAATAATTATTTCATATAGCTACAATAAAATATGGTATACTCAACAAGACTTAATTTATTCAATAGATTCAGGAAGATGTTGGTCAGAATCTATTTTAAAACCGTCATTTTATGAAATACGTCACCCTATTATTAGCATATTTATTTATCCAGTATATGCAATTGTTAATTTGGCAGTTGATGTTGTAATACCAACAAGTATAGCAAATGTTGCAAAGGCAATTATAATGCAAGTTATTAATGCTCAATTACTAATTTTAATAGGGCTTCAAATTGAAAAATTGACAAAAAATAAAATGGTATTTATTTTATATGTATTGTCATTTTCCACATTATTATATTTTATACTTTTTGAAAAGTACCAAATGTGTACCTTTTTATTAGTTTTATATGTATTTACTATTTGCACTAAAAGAGAAAAATCAACTGCCAGTTTGATCTCAGCAGCAGGAGTTATGCCAACAAGTTGTGTGATGGGTATAGCTGAGATTCTTACACCTGATTCATTTATTAAAAAAGTAAAAAAAATTGGTAAAATTGTAATTATTACTTTATTAACATTGGTTTGTTTAGGTAGAACTAATGCCATAACGAATGGCTTACATGATATGAAAGCATATGCTGACAATTATTCAAATAAAGATTATACAATGGAGCAAAAAATAATTGCTACAACAAAAATGGTACAAAATTCTATTGTTGCACTTCCCTCAGCTCTTATTACTAAACAAGTATTTGGACAAGAAGTAGAACGATATTGGTGGATTGGTCTTGAGGATGATATATCATTTTTAGCATTAGCAATTATTGCAGTTGCAATAATAGGTGCAATTAAAAACAGAAAAAAATTATTCGTAAAATTAGCTACTATATGGTTTTCATTTGGGTTTGTACTTCTTTGTATACTAAATTGGACTCCTGATGAAGCTCCATTATTTTCTTTATATTTTTCATGGGCAATTATTCCACTTTTTGTTTTAGGAATGGATTTTTTATTAAAGAAGTTTAAAATAAATACAAAAGTAGCTTATACAGTATTTATTTTATATATAACTGTGATTAATATGGCAACTTTAACTGATATAGCAAAATATTTATTACAATAATAGATGTATTTGTTGATATTTATATTGTACATATTAAAAAATAAAGAAAAAATCAAGATAGTGTAAAATAAAGTGTGTAAGTTAAAGGTACCAAAACTTATGTGCTTTATTTTACACTATCTTCTTTTTATTTATTGAAGTTTGTGATGTAGGTATTCCATGATTTTTACCATCTATATTTAATAATGCCTTTAATCCGTTTACTTCAAATTCTAATTCTTTTATTTTGTTATCTCTTTGTTGTGCGAATTCTTTTAATTCAAGTTCTTTTTTCGTAAGTTTTTGTTTTGAAAAACTAAAAGATTATACTCATACTTTAGCCTTCTATATTTATTTTCTAATTTATCATTTTTTATTACAAATTCTTCATAATTTTTGTATAATATTTTTTAAAATCATGTTTTATTAACTCAATTCATTTATCTATATTATATAACAAAATCGTTCAAAATGCATATTAAATTTACATGATAGTAATTTTACAAGAGCATAATATTACTATTGTTTCCTCCTTTTTATACTTTTTCAAAAAATTGCATTTATATGCAAAAAATATGATAGTGCTTAATATTTTAGCAATCTATCATATTTTTTAACATATTCTCATTTTATTTTTAAAAAATTCATTTTGTTATTGTTATTTTTATTACAAAAATATTTTATCCTATATATCGTCTGTGAATTGTAATGTAAAAATGTTACAATTCACAGTCAAAAAAGTTGTAATACTTTTGTAACTAAAATTTAATCAAAAAAAAGGAAAAAAA
>CANRPF010000044.1 GCA_947632375.1 uncultured Bacilli bacterium | reverse complement strand
GCTTGGAAAATTGCGGGTAGTCATGATGGAGTGGGAATCGTAGTGGCAGAAAATTTGAAAGATACATATGAATTTAATGCCGGTTACTCTAGTTATCAAGATAAAACTGTATATTCAAGACCAGCAGTGACGTTAAATAAAGATGTAGCAATTTCCGGTCAAGGAACAAAGTCAGATCCATACGTAGTACAGTAATTAAGCATCAAATTATTTTTGGTGTAGGGATACTTATTTCTTTTTTCTATTCATTGTAAGTATTCCTTAGGTTAACCTAAAATAGTTTTAGAATCGCATAAAGTTTTATGCGATTTTTTTAAAATATATAAATTATTAAAATTTGTATCCCGATATTAAAAAAGTATATAAAAGAAATAAAAAATATGAGCAATTTTTCGCTCTAAATTTAAAAATCAGTAATTTGACTAAAAAAACACAGTTTGATAGTATGAAAACTGATACATCGAACTGTGTAATAGATGACTTCCATTCTTTTTAAGAAAGGAAGTGGTAATTATGATAGAAAAATTTTTTTATCAATTAATTATTGTTTTACTTTTAATTTGTTTATTACTATTTGTAATTATGAATTAAAATAAATCATCTAGTTCCACAGGGGGTCTAGATGATTTGCTATCTTATAGGAAGTCATCGAAACCATTCGATGTATCCCTAAATAGTTTATAGCATAAAATCTAATATAAATCAACCCCAACTATTTGATGGGGTATTTTTTTTGCAATTTATGACATAATAAATATGAAGATAACGAAGAGTTATCGCAATTCTTTTTTCAATGAAAAAAGACATTAATAAATATTTATTAATGTCTTTTTTCAATGAAAAAAGACATTAATAAATATTTATTAAAAGAAAGAGGAGTAAGAATGAATAGAAATCAAAGAATAGTAGTAAGTATAGTGGGAATAATAATTGTGACACTTGCCCTTATAGGAATAACATATGCCTATTTCATGACAAAAATAATAGGAAATTCAAGTACGACAAGTATTTCAGGAACACTAGCCAATCTAGAATTAACATATGGAGACGGCAATGGAGTTATTGCGCCAACAGATCCCATAATGCCGGGAGATACATTAGAAAAAACGTTTACTGTAAAAAATACGGGAACAGTTAGGGTTGATAATTATGCAGTAATATTAGAAGATGTAACAAATGAATTAACAAGAAAAGATGATTTAGTTTATACTTTAGAGTGTGTTAGTGATGATGATAGTCCATGTAATGAAGTAAATAATGAATTAAATTTTCCATCTGGTAACGGTATTTTAATATTAAATTCAATAGAAAAAGAAGTTACACATACATATACATTAACTATAACATATAAAAAATTAGATGATATAGATCAATCGGATGATATGGGTAAAAAGTTTTCAGCAAAAATTAATATAACAAATTCGAAATATTACAATCCTTATTCTGATAATATAGAGAGCTTGGCATATAAAATAATAAATAATTATTCAACTCCAGAGTTGTATAATACTCCTACGTTTCAAGCAAATATAGTACAAAAAGATTTAATTGATTCACTTAAATATAGTTTAAATTTTGGTGTTATGAACGATGCTTTTGGGAAATCTTATTTTTTTAGTGGTAATATATTAAATAATTACATAGATTTTGCTAATATGTGTTGGAGGATCGTTAGAATAGAAGGCGATGGAGGGATTAAAATAACTTTAGATGATGATTATTTTACATCATGTAGCAAAACTGATGGTAGATATTCTGCTAGTTTATTAATACCGAAATATTTGATGGAGGCACCAGAATATTTGCAAAGTTGGTATGATACAACTTTAATAAATTATAAAGAAAATCTTTTACTAAGAAAGTGGTTGTATGGAGATGAGTGGGATAATTTTTCTAATAATGGATATTTGTCTCTAAATAAGACAACTTGTGAAAGTGCTGTGGATTCTTATGTTGGAATGTTGACAGCAGATGAAGTTGTACTTTCTGGTATTACTTCTGCTGAATATTATAATTCTGCATGGATGTCAGATCGTAGTGCTTATTCATATTTAATTTTGCCTAAAAAAAAGTGGTTGACTTCTACTAAGTCAATTTATCCACTTTATGTTGATGATGATGAAGATTCTGCAATTATTTATACTACTGAAAGTACGCAATATATCAGACCTACTGTAGTATTGAACCCCAATACAATTGTTACAGGTCAAGGAACAAAAGCTGATCCATATATAGTTAAATAGGCATCAAATTATTTTGATGTAGGAAATAAAAAACTATTCCTTTTTCTATTCAGAATAGTTTATTTCCTCTAAAAATAGTTTTTTAGAAACGTTATATACGTTTCTTTTTATATACTTTCTAAAGCAAGAATAATCATATTATTTAAATTTTTTACTTTTTCTTCTTCACTTACTATTTTATTATCAAATTCACTATCTACTATTGTCATAAGACAAGTAGCTTCTTTTTTACAAATATTTGCAACATGAAATAATCCAAAAGCTTCCATTTCATTAGCAAGTATATCTATATTTGGTGGAATATTTTTTAATATATGATCTATATTTGCATAAAGAGTAAATACATCTGCAGTTAAAATAGTACCATAATTAACATTTATATTTAATTCTTTAGCTTTTGATAAAATAATTTTATTTAAAGATTCACTAGAATCTATTAAATGTTTATCTTTATAATTTCCCCATACATAAGCAAAATTAGATGGTGAATAAGCATTTTTAGATAATATTACATCCATTAATTTAATATTTTCTTTTAAACTTCCTCCTGTACCAATTCTAATAATTCTTTTTACATCATAATAAGTATATAATTCATATGAATATATCCCAATACTAGGCATTCCCATACCACTACCCATTACAGTTATTCTTTTATCTTTATAATATCCTGTAAAAGCATACATATTTCTTAAATTATTAACAATTCTTACATCATGTAAGAAATTATCAGCAATGTATTTAGCTCTTAATGGATCTCCAGGCATTAAAACAACTTCTGCTATTTCATTTTTTCTACTTTCTATATGTATTGGTTTCAAAGTATCATCTCCTATTTTAATTATAACAATAATTATGCTATAATTTCATTATATTTTATTGATGTTTACACATAATAAAGGTGAGGTGTAATAATGGTTTATAAAGAATATAAAACTGATACTTATAATATATACACAGTTAAAACAGATAAATTTAAAACCTGTCATATGGAAATAATTTTTAGAAATAACATAAAAAAAGAAGATGTTACTAAAAGAACTTTATTAACTGAATTATTAGTTGAAAGTTGTAAATTATATCCATCTAGAAAAGATATGATGATAGAGTTAGAAAATTTATATAATTCTTTCTTATATGGAGTATCTAATAGAGTAGGTAAAAGTATATTAACAAGTTTTTGTTTTGATTTTATTAATCCTTCATTAGTTAATGAAGAACTAGATTCTTTTATTAAATTTCCTATAGAAGTTCTTTTAAATCCAAATGTTAAAAATAACGAATTTAATAACGAAACATTTGATTATGTAAAAGAAAGAGTTAAAAAAGATATATTATCTATAATAGAAGATCCTAAAAAATATAGTATTGATAAACTATTAAAATCTATGTGCCCTAATACAGAAAGTAGTATTAATCTAAGTGGAAATTTAGAAGATTTAGAAATGATTACTAGTTCAAATTTATATACTTATTATGAAGAAGCATTACAACATGATTATATAGATATATATATTATAGGTAATCTTGATATGGATAGAGTACAAAAAATAATATCTGATAATTTAAAATTAAATATTTTAAAAAATCATGAAGTATCATTTGAAATTAATAATTCTAAAGTAAAAAAATATAAAAAAGAATATGTAAAAAGTAATTTTAGTCAAGAAAATATATGTATTGGATATAATATAGACAATCCTACTTTAAAAGAAAAAAATTATGTAGCTCAAATATATAATATTATATTAGGTGGAGGATCTTTAGAAACAAAATTATATACATATTTAAGAGAAGATAATTCTTTATGTTATAATTGTTCAAGTATATATCAAAAATTTGATAATTTAATTATTATACATACAGCAATATCTAAAGAAAATGAAACATTAGCATTAAAATTAATTAATAAAGCAATAGAAGATATAAAAAAGGGTAATATTACTGAAGACGAAATAGAAAATGCTAAAAAATCTATTATAACAATGCTTAATATGTCATTAGATAATCCAGGTAGAATAATAGATAATTATGTATTTAAAAACCTATATAATTTAGAAGATTTAGAAGTAAGAATTAATAATTATAATAAAGTAACTAAACAAGATATAATAGACTTTTCTAAAAAAGTTATAATAAATACTATTTTATGTGTAAGAGATGGTGAAAATGAAAAAGAATAAAATAATAGATACTAACGAAGAATTTTTTTATCATGAATTTAAAAATGGTTTAAAATTATATATGGTTCCTAATACTAATGAAAAAAATTTTTATATAACATTTAGTACAAAATTTGGTTCATTAAATACTGAATTCAAAAAAAATAATGAATCAAATTATACAAAGGTTCCAAATGGTATAGCACATTATTTAGAACATTTAAAATTTTATACTAAAAATGGTTCAGCCTTTGAATACTTTTATAAATTAGGAGCAAGTGTTAATGCATTCACTAGCTACGACGTTACTTGTTATGAAGTATTTTCATCTACTTATTTTAAAGAAAATTTAAATTATCTTTTAGATTATGTACAAACTCCTTATTTTACAAAAGAATTAGTTTCTAATGAACGAGGAATAATAAAAGAAGAAATAAATATGTATAAAAATAATCCAAATACTGAATTAACTTATGCTGCATATAGAAATATTTTTATAAATGATAAAAGAAAAAATTTAATAAGTGGAATGGAAGAAGATATAAAAAAAATAACTTTAGAAGACATAGAAACTTGTTATAATACTTTCTATAATCCTAAAAATATGTTTATAATAATAACAGGTAATTTTAATCCATATGAAGCAGTTGCAATTATAGAAGAGAATCAATTAAGAAAAGAATTTATTGATGTTCAATTCCAAAACAAAAAAATAATTGAACCATCTAAAGTAAAAGAAAAATATAAAGAAATAAATATGAATGTAGAAACTAATAAAGTAAGTGTTTCTTATAAAATCGCTAAAAAATATTTTAAAAAATTAAATCTAAAAGATATAGAATTATATAACTATATAGATTTATTATTTAATATATTATTTGGAGTAACAAGTGATATACAAGATAAGTTAATAACTTCAACAGTAATACAAAATGGAATAAATATAAATAAGACTGAAACTAATGAATACTTTGTAATAAGTTTAACTACAGATACTGATTATCCTGAAACTTTTATTAATATGGTTAGAGAAGTATTAAGTAATATAAAAATAAAAGAAGAAGAATTAGAAAGAAAGAAAAAAGTATTTAAAAGTAATTATATATTACATTTTGATGATATAGAATCTGTTAATAATAATATACAAGATAATATATTACACTACGGAACAGTAATAGATAATTATTTAACTATATGTGAAAAAATGAATTTAACAAAATTAAATGAAATAATAAAACTCTTAAAAAATAAAAATGAATCTATTTTAATAATAAAGCCCCAAGAAACTGAATAGTTTCTTTTTTTTAAAGGAAAAACAAATAAATTTACTATAAATAAAATAGGAGGCAAAAATGAAAAAAATAGATAAAAAAATATTTATAATTATAGGACTAATATTATTAATAATTATAGAAATTTTAGTTAATATTAATTCTAATAAAAAGGAGGAAGTAAAAGTTGTACAAGTAGAAAAAACAACACAAGAAGTAGTTGTAAATGATACGTTTTTTGTAGATGTAAAAGGTAGTGTAAAAAAACCAGGTGTTTATGAATTTAAAGACAATGAAAGAGTAATAGATGCTATTAATAAAGCAGGTGGATTAAAAACTAATGCTGATACTAGCAATATAAATTTAAGTCAAAAATTAAAAAGTGAAATGGTAGTATATGTATATTCTAAAACTGAAGTAAAAAATGCATCTAATAAGATATCATGTGATACAAAATGTAGTACTAATGTAATAGAAGTAAATAATTGTACTACAAAAGATGAAAAAAACTTAATAAACATAAATACTGCATCAGAAAGTGAATTATTAACATTACCAGGTGTAGGGGAAGCTAAAGCTAAAAGTATTATAGAATATAGAAATAATAATGGAGGTTTTAAATCTATAGAAGATATTAAAAATATTTCTGGAATAGCAGATTCTTTATTTAATCAAATTAAGGATATGATAACAGTATGAAAAAATCTATTCTTTTATTAACATTATTATCGATTGCAAATACAAAAACAATAGGATTTTGTGATATTAAAGGTAATGTAAAAAAACCAGGAGTATATGAAATAAAAGAAAATTATACTATACAAGATGTAATTAATTTAGCAGGTGGTTTAAAAGATAATTCATATACTGATAACATTAATTTAAGTAAAAAAGTTACTGATGAAATGGTTATTTATATATTCAATAAAACTGAATTAAAAAAAGAGGAATGTACTTGTAAAGTAGAATATGTTTATAGTTGTCCAGAAGAACAAGATACAAATTCGAATGAATTAGAAATTACAACAAAAGAAGAAGTAACAACAACTGAAACTATAATAAAAAAAGTAAATATAAATACTGCAACTTTAGAAGAATTAATGACAATTAAAGGATTAGGAGAATCCAAATCACTTGCTATAATAAATTATAGAAACGAACATGGTAATTTTAATTCTATAGAAGATTTACTAAATATAAAAGGAATAGGAATAACATTACTTGAAAATATTAAAGAATTTATTGAATTATAAAATATTATTATTAATTATAATTATTTTGTCTTTAATTAGATTAAATTATAATAATAATTCTAAATATGATATAAATACATCTAACTTTTATGGTTATGTAATAGATTATAAATATGATAATGATAAAGTAACGTTTATACTAAAAGGAAAAGAAAAACTAAAATGTAATTATTATATAAATGAAAATAATAATATAGATATAAAATATGGTGATAAATTATATTTAAAAGGGAAACTAAAAGAAGCTTATAATAATACAATACCAAATACTTTTAATTATAAAAAATATTTAAAAAATAACGATATAAATTATATTTTAACAGTAAATGAAATAATAGATAAAAAAAGTACTAATAATATAATTTTAAAAATAAAAAATTATATTCAAAAAAGAATAAATAATATAGATAATACAGGATATTTATCAACATTTATATTAGGTAATAAAAACTACTTAGATGATGATGCATATAATTCATATAAAGCAAATGGAATAATACATATATTTTCTATATCAGGAATGCATATCAGTTTGCTAACAATAATTATATTAAAATTATTAAATACTTTTAAAAAATCTAATTATAATATATTTTTTGTTATAATTTTTTTAATATTTTATTTAATACTAACTAATTATCAAGCAAGTATATTAAGAAGTATAGTATTTTTTATAATGTGTAAAATATTTAATTTAAAAAAAATAAATATAAAAACAAATGATATATTATTAATTTCTATAAGTTTAATATTACTTATAAAACCTAATTACATATTTAATGTAGGATTTTTATATTCATCAATAATAAGTTATGTATTAATTTATTTTTCTAAAATATTCAATAAAAATTATATATTAAATACATTATTAATATCACTTATTAGTTTCTTATTTAGTCTTCCAATAACAATTAATAATAATTATTCTATAAATTTATTAAGTATATTTATTAATTTAATATTTGTACCACTTGTTTCATTTATACTATATCCGTTATCTTTAATAGTATTTTTATTTCCAATATTAATTAATATATTTAAAGTATTAATTAAATTTACTGAATTAATATCTAATATATTCTATAATATTAAAATATTTAATTTATCACTTCCTAAAATGAATTTTATAGTAATTATTTTGTATTATTTAATATTATTATTATCTTATAATAAAAATAAAAAATATTTTATATTATTAATATGTTTAATAATTTCTATAAAATATATTAATTATTTTGATAATAATATATATGTTTATTATATAGATGTTGGACAAGGAGATATGGAACTTTTAAAATATAAAAATAATAGTTTTTTAATAGATACAGGAGTAAAAGCTTATAACGATTCTTATGAAGCAGGTAGCAACTATATAACTTTCTTTAAAAGCATAGGAATATATGATATAGATACACTTATCTTAACTCATGGAGATGCTGATCATATAGGAAACGCTAATTATTTAGTAAATAATTTTAAAATAAAAAAAGTAATATTTAATTGTGATGAATTCAATGAATTAGAAACTGATTTAATTAATATTTTAGAGAATAAGAATATAAAATATTATACATGTATTAAAGAATTAAACTTTAAAAATAATAAATTATATTTTCTAAATACAAAGCATTATGATAATGAAAATGATAATAGTAATGTAATATATACGCAACTTTATAATTATAAATTTCTTTTTATGGGAGATGCTTCTTTAAAAGCAGAAGAAAATATAATAAAACAATATAATATAGAAAATATAGATGTTTTAAAAGTAGGACATCATGGTAGCAAAACAAGTAGTAGTAAAAAATTTATAGACTATATAAATCCTAAATATTCTATAATAAGTGTAGGTAAAAAAAATATGTATGGTCATCCTAATAAAGAAGCATTAGATAATCTAAAAAATACAAATATTTATAGAACTGATTTAAATGGCAGCATTTTATTTAAAATTAATAATAATAAAATAAAAATAGAAACATATGAACCATAATAATATTATGTTATAATAATTTTAGGTGATGCGAATGAAAGTATTAAGTTTAAAAGAACCATTTGCAACTTTAATTAGTGAACAAAAAAAGACTATTGAAACTAGAAGTTGGAAAACTAATTATAGAGGAGAACTTTATATTCATGCAAGTAAAAATTATAATACTAAATTAGCTAATTTAGTTGATAATTTACATTGTGGAAAAATTATTTGTAAGTGTTATTTAGTAGATTGTATATATATGACTAAAGAATATATTGAAAGTATTAAAAATGAAAATCCTGAAGAATATAAATATGGTATTTATAAAGAAGGAAGATATGCTTGGATATTAAAAAATATTACAATACTAAAAAATCCTATTAATGCTAATGGAAGATTAGGTATTTGGGATTATTATGATGAAAATGAAATAATGAATTTAATGAAAGATATAGATTATGGGTGGCATGATATAGATGATAATTATATGTTACAGACACCAAAAGAAGTAATAAATAATAAAATTGGTATATGTTGGGATCAAGTAGAATTAGAAAGATTCTATTTTAGATGTAACGATTGGAATATAGAAACGTATTTTATAGTTTATTATAATAATGAATGTCCAACTCATACGTTTTTAACTTATGAAAAAAATAATAAATTTTATTGGTTTGAACATTCATGGCATATTTTTGAAGGAATACACGAATATAATTCAAAAAATGATTTATTGAAAGATGTTAAAAATAAATTCATAAAACATATTTTAAATAATAAATGTAATGAAAATAAAATTTATATTTATAACTATAATAAACCTAAAGCTCATTTAAATGTTCAAGAATTTTTTAAACATTGTGAATCAGGGATAGTGGAGAAATTATGATAAATTATAATGAATTAGATAATTATTATATTGGAATTTATATGCCTGTATTATATAATGTCGGTGGAGTATTTTTAAGATTAGGAGAACCTAAAGAATCATTATTTTATAAAGTAGATGATTATCATTATGTTGATGTAAATTATCCAAAAATCAGTGCTTATATTATCAAAAGAAGTGTACCATTAGATATAAAATATATACTATCTGAAGATAGCTTAAGAAAAGTAGATAGCAAAAAAGAATTAGTAAATAATACTAAATTAGTAAAAAGATTAAAATTTAATTCAAATTTATATAAAAAATAAACTAAAAATGTAACTATTTTTATAAAAGTTCCATAAAATATAATATACATTATAATGTTTTAATATATAGAAAATATAAATTTATATTTAAGAAATAGTCCGAAATTACGGGCTATTTTTGAGTTCCTAATTTGACAAAACATAAAAAATATGGTAAAATTTATATATCAATTGGGGGATTGGTTATGAGTGTTAATAGATATATTATTGGTTTAATTATTGAAATAGCTTTCGCTATATTTCTAATTGTTTTTAGCTATAATGCATTAGATAACTTTGATATGGATGCAAAAAAAACTGCTGAATATTATTCTGAAAATATTGAAATGTTTACTAACAAATAACATAAACTCTGGTATATCAGAGTTTTTTATTGTTAATATTTCTACAAATTGATATAATTAATTAGAGGAATGATATAAAATGAAGAAAATTAAAGATTATATATTAAATGCTTTTTATGGTTTTACTATGGCATTAGCAGATAGTGTTCCAGGAGTATCAGGTGGTACAATAGCCTTTTTATTAGGATTTTATGATAAATTTATTAATTCATTAAATTCTTTATTAACAAAAAATAAAAAAGAAAGAAAAAAGGGTATTAGTTTCTTAATAAAACTTGGTATTGGTTGGATTATAGGGATGATATCTTCAGTACTAATATTAACAAGTTTATTTGAAAAACATATTTATAAAATTAGTTCATTATTTTTAGGTTTTGTAATTATTTCAATACCAATAATTATTTTAGAAGAAAAAGATGTATTAAAAGGAAAATATTTAAATTTAATATTTACTTTAGTAGGTATATTATTAGTATCAGTAATAGCTTACTATAATAGTAGTCAAATAAGAGCAGTTGATATAAGTCATATGAATATAGGTTTAGTAATATACATATTCTTAGTTGGAGCAATCGCTATATCAGCAATGGTATTACCTGGAATATCAGGTTCAACTTTATTATTAATATTTGGTCTTTATATACCAATAATGACTGCAATTAAAGAATTTTTACATTTTAATTTTTCTTTCTTTTTACCATTATTTGTATTTGGATTAGGAGTATTAACAGGAATATTTTCAGTAATTAAATTATTAAAGAAAGCTCTAGAAAAATATAGAACACAAACAATATATACAATAATAGGTTTAATGATTGGATCATTATATGCAATAGTTATGGGACCTACAACATTAGATGTACCTGTTGCACCATTAAGCTTTGATAATTTTAGTATTCTATTCTTTGTAATAGGCGGATTAGTAGTGTTTATATTACAACAATTAAAAAGAATATTAGAAGCAAAATAAAATTTGCTTTTTTTTTATTAATCCTTATGATAAAATTATTATAAGGAAGTGTAAAACATGAAAAATACTTATGTTTTATTTGGAATTGCTTATTTAGTCGTTGCAATTATACTTATAATAACTATTATATTATTAATAAGACGACATATGAAAAATAAATTTGATAATGCACTTAAACTTTTAGAAAGAGATAAAAATTTAATAATAAGTGCATCTATTTTGAGTGAATTAAATAAAGTAGAATCTTTAATAAATAATAAAGAATTAGAAAGAAAATATGAAATATGGAAAAATAAATTTAAAAATATAAAAGATAAAGAAGTACCAAAAATAACAGATGAATTAATAAATGTAGAAGAATTAATAAAAACAAGAAAATATAAAGAAATAGAAAAAGAATTAGCTAAAATAGAATTAGATATTTATTTTATTAAAAGTAAAAGTAAATTCTTATTAGATGAAATAAAAGAAATAACAACAAGTGAAGAAAAGAATAGAGAAATAGTAACAAAATTAAAAAGTCAATATAGAGAAATATTTGTTAAATATAATAATAAAAAAGAAGATTATGAAATGATATCTAGTCCAATAGAATTACAATTTGAAAATGTTGATAAATTATTTTCAGCATTTGAAAAGAGTATGGAAAATAATGCTTATACAGAAGTAGGAAAAATAGTAAAAGCATTAGATGATACAATAGGAAATTTAAGTATTGTAATAGAAGAAGCACCTAGTATTATTTTAATGGGTAAAACATTAATACCAAAAAAAATAAAAGACATACAAGAAATAAAAGAAAAAATGATAAAAGATGGTTATAATATAGAATACTTAAAAATAGATCATAATATTCAAGAAACAGAAAAAAAGATTGCAGATATATTTGATAGATTAAATGTTTTAAATTTAGTAGATTCTATCTTTGAATTAAAAACTATATTAGATTATTTTGATAACTTATATAATGAATTTGAAAAAGAAAAAGTTAGCAAAAAAATGTTTGAAGAATTTACTAGAACAATTGGAATAAGATGTAAAAAAATATTAAAAATAATATCAGGAATAACTCAGAAAATAGACGATATAAAATATAGTTATGACTTAACTGATGATGAAGTAAAAATAATAGATGATATATCATTAACAGGAAAGTCTATAAAAAGTGAATACGAAGCAATAATAGAAGATTATAGAAATAAATTATATGCATATTCTAAACTATGTAAACAAATGGAATTATTAAATGTAAAATTATCAAAAACAGAAGATAAATTAGATTATACATTAAAAAGTTTAGGTTCATTAAAAGAAGATGAATTAAGAGCAAGAGAACAATTAGAAGAAATAAAAGGAATATTATCTTCTGCAAAAGAAAAAATTACCAGCTACAAACTACCTGTAATACCAAAATGTTATTATATTGAATTAGAAGAAGCAACAGAAGCAATAAGAGAAATGATAAAAGAATTAGAAGCAAAACCAATAAGTATTAAAACATTAAATATAAGAGTAGATACAGCAAGAGATTTAGTATTAAAATTATATAATACAAGCAATGAAACAATAAAAACAGCATGGATGGCAGAAAATGCTATAGTATATGGTAATAGATATAGATACCAAAATAAAGAAATAGAAAACGGTTTAGAAAAAGCTAGTGTAGCTTTTATGAAAGGTAATTTTAAATTATCATTAGAAAGTTCTATAAGTGCAATAAACATAGTAGAACCAGGAATTCATAAAAGACTACTAGATGCTTATAAAAAGTAATTATCAATACCCCAACTATTTGATGGGGTATTTTTATTTCAATTTATGACATAATAAATATGAAGATAGCAAGAGTTATCGCGATTCTTTTTTCAATGAAAAAAGACATTAATAAATATTTATTAATGTCTTTTTTCAATGAAAAAAGACATTAATAAAT
>CANRPF010000043.1 GCA_947632375.1 uncultured Bacilli bacterium | reverse complement strand
CATGAGCGTAGAGCCAAGCGGCTCCAAGTGCGGAACTCCTGTATATAACAGGATGAAGATATAGTCTGGTCTGCGTGTATATATAAAGACGCAGCTGTCGTTAGACGCGTATAGGTTCGCGACCTATGCGGAACAAACCGAGGTGAAAAAACATTAACTTTCACGGTCGAAGATGCATTACTTTCTCCTATTGGATTTTCAATATTGTCTGGTGCTGGATTATTCCAAGATGCAGAAAATGGAAAAGTTCATGTTCATAGAACAACTCAAACTACTATTGGCACTAGTAATGAAATTGATTTAACAAGCGCTTTAGGATCAAATGAAAAAATTTGCGCAAAAGCTCCAATTTTTGTAGTTCAAACAGAATTAGACGGATCTGTTACAGGAGAAATTATTAAAGGGTTTGAAGTAGATGAAAATGATGGTACAAAATTAACAGTTAAAGATTCTTTAATTCCTAAAGTAACAGCTGGAGACACAGTATTTGTTGATTATTATGTAATTAAAGATTCTAAAAATGTAAGTGAGCTTCAAATTGATGCTGAAAATTTTGCAGGTTATTATTATGTTGAAGCTAGTACATTATTTAGAGATCAAGCTAGCGGTAGAGATTTACCAGCAGAATTAACATTCCCAAATGTTAAAATTCAATCTAACTTTACATTTTCAATGGCGTCAACTGGAGATCCAAGTACGTTTACTTTTACAATGGATGCTTTTCCAGGATATACTTATTTTAATAAAACTAGAAAAGTTCTTTGTGCTATAGAAATTGTTAATGAAGATATTGCAAAATCTGCTGAAGGCGGATCTGTATTTATTCATAGCGGTGAAGAAAAAATAGATGAATCTAATGGGGATAGTGCTTCTCCAAAAGTGGGGGAATAATAAGCTCTGATAAAATGAAAATTCTTGAGGCAAATCAGAGCTTAAATAATAAGACCTCTAATGTGATTAATACAGAAACTTTTAAATATTCTGATTATGATGAATTATTTATTTAATTTGTAAGGGAGAGTTTAAATAAACTCTCCCAATATTTTTATATAAGAAGGTATAAAATATGAGTGCAATAGGCGAATATATTCATTTAAAAAAAGAAAATTATGATAAATATGGAACTGCAAGGGTGGGAGAGCAGCCTCAATTATTGATAGATAGTTATAATGCTCAAAAAAAGATAAATTTAATGCGTATTAAAAACTTTGAAAATAAAATTAATGATACTATTTTAATAGAATTAAAATCTCGAATTGAAAAAAATTATAATGAAAATAAACAGGCAAAAGAAATTGCAGAAAATTATCTTAATTTTAATAAAGGAATAAAAAAATTTCAGCAAGATTTTAGAGCAAAATTAATTGAAGAAGTCCCTAGTGTATTTGGGACTGAAGGAATTAACATTCGTTTAAATAAAAGTAATATGAAAATAAGTAAAGAATTAGTTAATTTAAAGAATGCAAGAAAATATAGAGCAAATGCAATAAGTGCCATAGAAACAGCAGATAATAATTTTACAGCTGGAAGGCCAGTTCAAAAAAATACTATAACCGCGATAATAAATAATACTGATATGTTTTTTAAAGAATTAGGTCTGATTGAAGGTATTGATATTTTATGGCCACGTGAAGGGTGGAAAAATAAAGATACTTTATCTGCTTTAAAAGGGATTTTAGAATTAGCTCCATTGGGAGAAATGAATCAGTCTACTTTATCAGGAGTTTTTGGAGAGGTTTTAGTTAATATGGCTGCAGATGTTATGCAAGATTTGTCTGGAAAAGAATTAACTAAAGCAATAAAAGAATCGTTATCAACTGGAGAAACTAGATCTTCTTTTAGCATAGATGAAAGTATGATAGGCCCGCGAGTACAACGTATTTTTCAAGAAGAAACTGGATTGAATTTATATCAAATTCGTGCTTCACAAAATAAAGTAGATGCTTCTATTACTATTAAAAATATTCCTGTTGAGGCTAGTGTTAAAGCATATACTCCAAAAAGAAATACCATAAGCGCGCATTTGCAAGACGTATCTTTATTAAGTACTTTAGTCGCAACTCAATTACAATTTGCTAATCATTGGATTTCATTACATTCTTATGGAACTTCTAATGATAGTATGGATGAAGCTTTAAGTGAACAAATTATGTATGAAGCCTTATCTAGCGGTAACCTATTAAAACAAGATGCATCAGTTGCGGATACATTTGTTGCTATTGATACTATCAATGGTAGAATTTATGCACAATCAGCATATGATATTTTAACTAATGGGAAAAAAAATTTTACATTGAATCCTACTATAAATAGTATTGTAATAGATAGTAATAAAACGGCTAATAGTATAGAACAACGTATAGCAAATATAATTATGTCTATTCATCAAATTAAAATTAGTGTTAGATATAAAACAGCTCTTAATCCAATTTAATTTGACAAGAGAAAATTTTTATAGTATAATATTTATATAAATGAGATAAAAGGAGAAAATAATATGGTAAAAGTAAGTTTTGCTAATCTTAAATTAAAAGTTAATAAAGATGTTAATACTATTGATTTTAATGGAACTAAAATTGAAGTATTAAAATATCTTCCTATTTCTGATAAAAAAGATTTAATTGATATTACTTTACAGAAATCTGAAGAAGATGGGATATATGATCCTGTAAGAATGGAAATGTATTTTAATTTATATATTGTTTATATGTATTCTAATTTATCTTTTACAGAGAAACAAAAAGAAGATGAAGAAAAATTATACGATATGCTTGAAAGTAATGGATTAATTGAAGCGGTTCTTCAAGGAATGGAAGAAGACGAATATAAAGCTTTAATTAAGTGGCTTGATGAAAAAGAATGGACACTTATGAAATATAAAAATACTGCGGGAGCTGTACTTCAAAATATTATTAATGATTTACCTCGAAATGCAGAGGCTGCCGCAGAAATTGTAGAACATTTTGATCCTAATAAATATAAAGAAGTAATTAATTTTGCAACTGCCGCGAATGGCGGAAGACCCATCCGTGGATTGCGTGCTAATATGGATGTACTTGATGAAGCCAAATAAGGTCAAAAGAAATTAAAATACATGCCTTTACTATTATAATATAATAGTAAAGGCAATTTTTTTTGTTATCGTGAAAAATAAAATAAGGAGGCAAAAGGATTTATGGCTAATAATATTAGGTTTAATATTGACTTTGATGTAAAGAAACAAGGCTTAACTGATTTAAAAAAATCTCTTGAAGAAATTCAAAAAATAACAACAAGTCAATTTGCACAAATGAATAAAGGTTTAACATTTAAAGAAGCTGTGACTCAAATGCGGGAAATTAAAGCCGCAGCGACTCAAGTCCAAAATGCATTAAATAAATCTTTTAATGTTAATTTAGGAACAACAAATATAACAAAATTAGGACAAGAATTAAAAAATCTTAATATTAATAATATATATAATCAATTTACTAAATTAGGTGCTGTTGGAAATACAGCTTTTAGAAATTTAACTACTCAATTGGTTACTTCTAATGTCCAATTAAAAGAAACTCATCATTTATTAGATAGTATGGCACAAACTATGGGTAATACTATTAAATGGGGAATTGCATCTAGTGCAATGAATAAGCTTACAGGTTCAGTTCAAGAAGCTTATGGGTATGTTAAAAATTTAGATAATTCTTTAAATGATATTAGAGTTGTTACTGGAAAATCTGCTGATGAAATGGCACGTTTTGCAGAAACCGCAAATAATGCTGCTCAAAGATTGGGAGCTGGAACTACTGATTATACAAAAGCAGCTTTAATTTATTATCAACAAGGTTTAGATGATATGGCTGCACAAGCAAGAGCTGAGACATCTATAAAAGCAGCTAATGTAACTGGACAAAGCACTGCTGAAGTGTCTGAACAATTAACTGCTGTCTAAAATTTTGGACATAAAAGAACTTAAAAGCGAGAAAATCCTAAAGCAATTTTACTACACTTATTATTTACTCCTAGGTAATAAGAACAGGGCGAAAGCAGAAACAAAAAATTGATTTCCATATGGTTAAAACAATCTTAATACCTAAGTGGAAAAGAATGGATAACTCGCACTTAGTAAAGGAGAAAAAAATGGCAAAAAAAATTTTACAAGAAGAATTTGAGCAAAGAATTAAAGAGCATTTTCCAAATGCTAGTTTTAAAATTATTGAATATATTGCAATTTCAAAGCCATGTAAAATACAATGTTTGAAATGTAATAAAATAAAAATTTATTCAAAAGCAAGCAATGTATTAAAGTGGAATTTTTGTTGTGAAAACCAAAGTAGATTAGATTTAGCAAAACAACAAATTGATAGATTTCCAGATTTTGTTTTTATTAAAAAAGATAATAATGATAATCTTATTATAAGACATACAAAATGCGGGAAAGAATTTAAAAGAAAAATTTCATCGGTTATTAATAATGCGAATCATTGCCTTTACTGCGATGAAAATACTGGTTTAGCCTTATCTTTTGATAAAGCCGCTAATCAAATAAAAGCTGAATTTGGAGATTCTATTAAATTATTGGAATACAATGCAATAAGAACTAAAAATACTTATAAATGTATGAAATGTGGTTTAATTTTCAATCAAACACAAAAAAATTTATTAGCTAGTAGAGGCTGTCCTAAATGCGATAGATTTAAATCTAAAGGAAAAAAGAAAATTGCAAATTATTTAAAAGAAAATAATATATTCTTTAAAGAGCAAGTATCTTTTCCTAATTTATCAAATGGTAAACAAAAATTTGATTTTGTTGTTTATAAAGATAATGAATGCACTCAAATAGATTATATAATAGAGTGCCAAGGAGAGCAACATAGAAAAAATAAAGAGAATATTTTTGAGTCTTTAGAAATTATTCAAGAAAGAGATCAAAGAAAAAAAGATTTTTGTAAAAAATATAATTATTCCCTTTATGAAATTATCTATGAAGATGGAAAATTATTAAATTTAGATATTTTGCCAATAAAAACTAAGTTCAACGACTATCCTCGTTAAGAGGAGTACAATCAAGTGATTGGAAATGGTTCTTACCTAAAAGATTGTGAAAGGTTAAGATATAGTCTTATCTCGTATGAAAGTATGAGCGGCGAAAGCGTATATAGCGTAACGAACTATATAGAAAATTAATGGGAATGGTTATAAGGTAGATGCTGAAGAAGCTGAACTTTATGTAGATAAATTAGCCGCGGTAGCTGCAACAACAGCCGCTGATCTAGAAGAACTTTCTACTGGTATGAGTCGAGTTGCATCAGCAGCTGCGTCTATGGGTGTAGATGTTGATCAATTAAATGCTCAATTATCTACTATTATATCTGTAACTCGTCAGGCTCCTGAATCTGTAGGTACTGCTTTAAGAAGTATTTATGCTCGTATGGGGCAGTTAAAAGTTGAAGGAGAAGATGAATTTGGAGTTTCTCTTGGCCAATATACAGAAGATATGAAAAAGATGGGTATTGAAATACTAGACCAAGAAGGCAATATGCGTGAGATGGGCAATGTTATTGAGGATGTCGCCGCGAAATGGGGAGACTGGACTCAAGCACAGAAAATCGCAGCCGCGCAGGCAATGGCTGGTACACGTTAAGACAATGGCGTGGCGTAATGGTGACATTACGAAGAATAAAGAGTTAAATTGCGGGAACTTCCTTAGAGCTTTAACTACCAACTTATTATAGTAATATGAATAAGGGCTTTGCTAATCACAAAGATATGGTAAAAAGGTTAAAGATTGGATAATCCGCAGCGAAATATCTTAGGATAAAATAAATTAAAGTCATGTTTTTAATTTTAATATATAATAGAAAATAAAAAGGCCTAAGATAGACGTTCAGAGACTATAATACTCCTTCTTTAAAAATAAAGAAGATTGGATAGTCCAGACCACAATAGAAATAGCTATTGAAAAATAGTGTGGTATGCAATATAATAACTTAGTTGCTTTATTTGATAACTGGGATATGTATACTGAAGCATTAGAGACATCTCAAAGCGCGGTTGGCACATTGCAAGAACAACAAGATATTTACATGGAAAGTACTGCCGCACATTTAGAAAAGATGAGAACTGCTTTTGAAGGAGTTGCAGATTCATTATTAGATACTAATACTATTAATTCTTTTGCTGATAAAATTACATTTATTTATAATACATTTGAAAATTTTATTGATACTGCTGGTGGAGGCGGTAAAGTATTAGTAGGAGTATTTGGTTCTTTAGCTCAGCTTTTTAGTAAACAAATCTCTTCTGGAATAATGTCTTTTGTTGATAATATAAAAATTGCAAAAGAGAATGCCGCAACTTTACAATCTTATTTGTCTAATATTAATTTAACTAAAAGTAGTCAGGCATATCAAGATGATAAAGAGGGTGTAAGATATATTGTTGATATGGCGGACGCTATGACTAGATATTATTCTATAATGTCAGAAGGAGAAATTAATAATGCTAATAGTGTAATTAAGCAAGCGGCTGATGCGAAAGTGCTGCAATTGCAATGGGAAGAAAATCAGCAAGCAGCTTTAAAGTATGCACAAATTTTAGCTCGAACTGAAAAAGGTGCTAATGGTTCTGGGAATGGAAATAGATATAGCAATCCTAAATGGACTACTGATGTTTTAAGACCAGATTCCGGTGGAGACGATTATTATAGAATTTTAAATAATGTTCAAACAATTAATAAAGCTTTACAAGAGATGGAAAAAAATGCTAATAAAGTAGCAAATTCTCTTAGAGATATGGGTAATCAATCTGATGGAGAAGCTTTAAAAGCTCAGTTTGATCAATTGTCAGTCAGTATTAAAGAAACTTATGAAGTGATAAAACGTTTAAGTTTGGATGAGAGTGCGGGGCCTATAAAAGCATTTAATAAAATGCTTAGTGAATTAACTATTACAGAAAAATCTAATCAAGAACAAATTAGTGATATGTTAAGAACTAATTGGGGAGATAAATTAGGTTCTCCTCAAATAAATACATTAATTGGTTTAATAAGACAGATTGGTAATACTGGAACTCAATCTATAGCTCCTCTTAATCAAGCATTAAATATTACAGATGATGAGATAAGACAAATTTCAGAAAATGCTGAAAATACTGCTAATAATTTTACCCGTATGTATGAAGCGCAGAAATCTAAAGCTATGATTAATAGTTTTATTCAATTGACTGGAGTTATGAGCCAATTATATTTTTCAATTAATAGCATAATAGGAGTAGTTGATATTCTTGGCGATAAGAGTTTAGATGCAGGAGAAAAAACTCATAAAATTATAGGTCAGATAGTTTTTATGATTCCTGGACTAGTACAAGCTATGATTTCTTTAAAAAATATTATTACAACAATAAGCGCGACTACAGGAATGGCAGTTTCTGGGATAGTAGGAATTGGCGGAGCTGGCGTAGCAGCATTAATGGGTATTATTTTTGCTATTTCTTCAATAGCAGAAAGTGCACAGAAAGAAAATGAAGCTTTAAAAAATGCTATAGAAACAGCCGAAGAATTAAGTGATGAATATGAAAATACAAAAACTTCATATGATAATTTAAAAGAATCTTTAACAGATTATTCTGAAGCAAAAGACGCTTTAAGCGAACTAACAAGGGGCACAGAAGAATGGCGAGATGCTACAGAAGAATTAAATGAAAAAGTTCTTAACTTATTACAAATGTATCCAGAATTAGCAAAATACGTAATTAATGAAAATGGATTATTAAGCATCACAGATGAAGGGCAAAAGGCTCTATTAAGTGCACAAGAAGAAAGAACGGAAGCTGCTTATAGAACAAATTTAATAGGACAAATTAATAAAAATAGTGCGTTGAATGAAAAAGAACGATCTAATTTTAATTATCCTATTGCAGCGCAAGAGAATTTTTTAAATGATTTTTTTAGTGTCTTAGAAGAAAAAGGAAAATATATCCTAGAAGATACCTTAAATTCTACTGCTCAATCTCGACTTGCTTTTGCAATGAATAAAGGTTTTGAAGAAGGTCCCTATAAAGAAGAAGATTTTGACCTTTTATTATCTGAATATAAAGATGACATTATTAAAATTTATGATAATGAACAAGAAAGAAATAGAGAAAATAGTATTTATTTACAAAAAATTGGAGAATCTTTAGTAAAAAGTGCTGGAGACGCTAATAATAAATATGCAGAACAAATTGCTACATTGATAGGAAGTAAGGCAGAAGATATATATAATAATGCTATAGACACTTGGGAAGATAAAGGCAGATTTGGCGGCGGTATTACTGATAAAGAAGCTCAAAAACAATATGCTGAAATGATGGGATATGAAGATTTCCAAGATTTAAAAGGGAATAAAGGACAATATCTTGTTAATGGAGAATGGATTGAAATTGCTGATTCAGTAGCTAGAATAGCTCTTGCTCAAAGAGATGCTCAAAATCAAATTATTGATAATTATAAAGATTATTCTGGAGCAATAGAAAATTTTGTTAATAGCGTAAAATCTAATAATAAAGATGTAAAGGAAGCTGTGGCTAACTTTGCTGTTGGAGTAAAAGATTTAAGCAATCTTACAGGAGAAGATATTGCAGAATTAGAAAAAGTAGATTTTTCTGGAATTAAAGATCTTTCTTATACATCTTTTAATAATGTTGGAGAAGTATCAGATTTTAGAACTAGCGCAGTGAATGCTTGGAAAAGTCAATTAGCAGATATATCTAAAGATATGAATGACGAAGTTAAAGAAGCTTTTGATAATGTAGTCAATGAAGGTGATTTAACTTTAGGAGAATTGCAAGATGTCGCGGATATTTATGAATTAGCTGATGCCTATGGAAAATTAGATGAGGCTATTGCTGCTTATCATGCTGGAACTTTGGAAGATTTTGCAACTGGGCTTGAAAAAATTATAAATACTACATCTGGTTTTTCTGAATTTTCAAAAAATGCTGCTGAATTAAGTAAAGAAATAGATAAACTTAAAGATGGGGGAACTATTAGCGATCAAGCTTATGATCAATTAGACGAAAATCTTCAAAAATATTTTAAACTAAATTTAGAAGGTCAACAACAATTAGTTGATAGTTCAGAGCGTTTTAAAAAGGCTTATGATGCTCAGCAGATTCAAGATGCTGAAAGTGCATTAGTATCTTTAACAAAGCAATATGATGAATTAAATACAATAAAAAATAATTTTGATTCTTTGGCTTCTCCACTTAGTCGTCTTCCATCAGGACCGCAAGAAAGCATGGAATCTGATCTTGGACAGAAATCTTTTGTTCAAGGCCAAATAAGAACAGTAGATATTCTTGGCGGAGAAGATATGAAAGATCAAGTATCTGATTGGCAAAATATATTAGATAATGGAGAGTGGCAAAATAATCCTGAATTTTTAAATGATTTAGCTAAAGCTGTTGAAGATTGTCGTCCTCAATTAGAACAATTAGATGAACTTATGAAACCTATCAAAGATGATATAGATAAATTTGGAGAATCTATAGATACAGCAAAAGATAAAATAGATGAAGATCTTGATTTAGGAAAAGTAAAAGAGCTTGGAGAAATACTTTATAAAGCTAGAGATGGTGCTGATGAATTAGGTCAAGCTTTAGCAGATGATTTAACTCCAGAAACTGCGGATGATCTTTCAGAATCTATATATAGGTTTGACGATGCTATTCAAGATGTAAAAAAGAATGCTGATGATTGGGATAAAATTGTAGGTAAAGATGCTGCACAAAATCAAGTAGATATGTTAGATGATTTAAAAGATGCTTATGCAGATTTGCTTGACGTTAGTGGAGAATCTCTTTCTCCTGAATTTTTAAATGATGTAAATAATCTTGAATTATTAAAAAATGCTATTGATGGAGACACTGAAGCTTATAATCAATTAGCAGCTGCCGCGAATGAAGATATTATTGCTCATTTAAAATTAGATGAAGATGACCAACTTGCTTTTAATGATGCTTTAGCTAATGTTCAGAGTGAAATGGATAGAATAAATTTCCAAGATATAAAAGTTGGTGCGGAAATTGACGATGGGCCATTTTTAGCATCTTTAGAGAATATGATTAATGCAGCTCATATGACATCGCAAGTTGCTGAAGATTATCTTATGAATATGGGAATTGATGCAGAAGTTGAAAGCGGTACTGAAACAAGAAAAGATACTAATACTATGACAGGATGGATTTCTACTTTTAAACCAGCCTTTGGTAATTATAGTATTCCAGAGGTGACAAATGATAAAGGTCATGTCGAAGATCAAAAAGGGACTTATAAAGCTGAATCATTAATTGTATCTCCTCAACCAGAAACTACTGTTGATGAAAAACAAAGTACTGGTTTTGCTTTAAAAATAAAAAGCGCACATAGAGCTGCTGGTGGTAATTTAAAATTTAAACATTCTACTCATGGCGGTGGAGGCGCCAGTAGCGGTGGAAAAAGCAAAGGAAAAGGCGGCGGTGGAGGTGGAGGAGGTAAAACCTCTAGCCAACCTAATAAAATGGATAAAAAGAATGATAAGTCTGATCGTTACCATGACGTTAACCTTCAATTAGAAAAAATATCTCGTAATTATGAGAAATTAGCTAAGGCAGAAGAAAAACTTACTGGCAAAAAATTATTAGATAATTTAAATCAACAATTAAAAATATTAGAAAAACAAAGAAAAACTTTACAAGAAAAACAGGAATTACAAAAACAAGAACAAAAAAAATTAAAAAATGAATTACAAAAATCTGGCGTTAAATTTGATAAAGAAGGATATGCAACAAATTATAATAAAGAATATGAAAAACGAGCAAAAGAAATTAATAATATGATAAAGAAATATAACAAAATGACAGATGAAGAAGAGCAAAAAAAATATAAAGAAAAGGTTGAAAATAAACAAGAAAAATTTGATAAATGGAAAGAAAATTTTGATCGTTATGATGAGTTGCATTCACAATTAATTCCAGATATACAAGAAGAATTACAAAATATAACTGATGAAGAAATTGAATTAAAGATTAAAAGTTTTAATTATAAAGTTGAAGTTCGTATGGATTTTGATGAAGCCCTCCGTGATTATAATGAATTTAAAGAAAAAGTTGATAAAGATTTTTTTGAACCTAAAAATAAATCTGGAAAGAATCTTTATGAAGATAGAAGCGGGACTCTTGCTAATGCGAATAGGGCTTATGCGGATTATAAAAGTTATTTTGATGATGGAACACAAGGTGGTTCTATACAAGATCAAACTGCTCGTCTTAAAGGAATTGTTAAACAGATTAATAGAATAAATAAAGGTAAAAAATCTTCTATTTATGGAACTGATAAAGCAAAAGCTATGGAAGATTTAGAGAGTGCTACTTCAGATTTGATGGGAGATTTAGAAAATCTTCAAGGTTATGCTGATGAAATTCATGATGATTATATAGATGTCATTAAAGAAGCTAGCGATGCGTTTGATGACCAAGTTGATACTTATGATTATATTGATAGTATGCTTGAGCATGATATGAATGTAATGGGTTTATTATATGGGGATGAAGCATACGCGCAAATGACTAGTTATTATGAACAAAGAAAAGCAAATAATAATCAAGAATTAGATTTTTTGAAAAAGCATGCTGATTATGCTGAAGAAATGTATAATAAAGAAACTGATCCAGAAGCAAAGGAAGAATGGAAGAAACAGTGGTTAGATGCGCAAGAAGAAGTTAATAGTAAATTTGAAGAACAACTTGAACTTATTCTTAATGAATATAGTAATGCTGTTGATTTAGCGTTCCAAAAACTTAATGATAAACTTACTAATGGTTTAGGCATGGATTTTATTGAAGATGAGTGGGATTTATTAGAAAAACAATCAGAGTTATATTTAGATCCTGTAAATGCAATGTATGGACTTACTCAGTTACAAAGTAAATATAAAGATGCTTTGGATAATACTGATAGTATTCATGGACAACAGGTATTAAATCGTTTAATGGAATCTGAATTATCTATGTTAAGAGAAAAAGATCGTTTAAGTCAATATGATTTAGATAGAGCTAATAAAAAATATGAAATGGTTTTAAAACAATTGGCTCTTGAAAATGCTCAACAAAATAAATCTAAAATGCGGTTAAGAAGGGATTCTCAGGGCAATTATAGTTATCAATTTGTTGCCGATGAAGATAAAATTGGAAAATTAAAAGAAGAACTTTTAGGTTTAGAGAATGATCTTTATAATTTAGATCTTAATGCTTATAAAGATAATTTAAGAAATATATATGATTATAATAAAGAATATCAAGAAAAAATAAAAGAATTAGAATTAGAAACTCAACAAAAAATAATAGGAATTAGATATGATAGTTCTTTAACAGAAGCGGAAAGATTAGCAAAAGAACAAGAATTAATAGAACAAGGATCTCAAAAAGAAAAAGAAATTAAAGAATATTATGAAGATTTAATAAATACTTCATTAGATGATAATTTAGAAATTAGATATAATTTACAGCAATCCGCGACAATATCTTTAATAAATGGCCCTTATAGAGAAAATGAAGAAGCTTTTAAAAATATGACAGGTAGAAACTTATCTGAATTTATAGGGACTAATGATGAAATTGAAAGAGATTATGAAGATACAAACACTAAATTAAAAAATACAAATGCAGATTTTGAAAGAGATTTCAAAGAAACAAATGATAGAATTAAAACAAAATTTGGAGAAACAAATAGTGGATTAAAAGGAATAAATGATGAATTTGGAAGATATTTTAAAGGTACAGATAAAGAACTTGAAAAAGATTTTAGTAGTACAAATGATGAGTTTGAAAGATATTTTGGTCTTACTACTAAAAAATTAAAAGGAACAAATGATGAATTTGGAATATACTTTAGTGGCGCAAATGATGAACTTGAAAAAGATTTTAGTTTGACTGTAGATAGCAATTTAAAAGCATTTAAAGGTACAAATAGAAAAATTAGAGAAGATCTTATGGGATATTTAGTACCTCAGTGGAACTCTGGTCTTCAGTCTATGGCTAATGAAATTACCAAAGAAGGTGGAGTGAAAGATACTTATTCAACAACTTTTGGAGAGTTAAAAACAGCGACTAGTAACTACTTGAGAGATATTTTAGATGCTAGTAATAAAGCTGGAAAAAAATTAGAAGAATTAGGTACTGGATATGACACTAATAGAGAAAAAGTTCAAACATTGACTTTAGATAATGATGCTTTACTTCAAAAATATGGAGCTGAAGTCGGAGCTATTCAAGGGGTTATTACTCAATTAGGTCTTTTATCAGGTGCATATGATAATGTTAAGCAATCTGCGTTAGCCGCGGTTGATGCAGCTATGAGGCTTCAACAACAAGAAGCAGGCAATACTGTAGGAAATAATCCACAACCAAAGTCAAGTACAGAACAAACTTTAATG
>CANRPF010000042.1 GCA_947632375.1 uncultured Bacilli bacterium | reverse complement strand
AAGACATTAATAAATATTTATTAAAAGAAAAGAGGAGTAGAAATGAATAGAAATCAAAGAATAGTAGTAAGTATAGTAGGGATAATAATTGTAACGCTTGCACTTATAGGAATAACGTATGCATATTTCATGACAAAAATAATAGGAAATTCAACTTCAACGAGTATATCAGGAACATTAGCCAATCTAGAGTTAACATATGGAGATGGTAATGATCTGATAGCGACATCAGAGATGATGCCTGGAGATACATTAGAAAAGACATTTTTATTACAAAACACAGGAACTGTAGATGTAGATAATTATATAGTAGTATTAGAAAATGTAACAAATACATTAACAAGAAAAGGAGATTTGGTTTATACGTTAACTTGTGAAAGCAATGATAATAATCCATGCATTGGAGTAACAAATGTAATTTTTCCAGATGATAATGGGCCAATAATTTATAATTCAATAGAAAAAGGAGTTACACATTCATATACATTGACAGTGACATATAAAAATTATGATGATATAGATCAATCAGTAGATATGGGAGCATCATTTAGTGCAAAGGTAAATATCAAAGACGGGAAAAGTCTTACTGCGCCTATTAAGACAATGGTACTTTTAAATAGTAATACATCAAGAAATGGAACAACATATAGAACAACGCCTGAAACAACACCTGCAGCAGAAATTAGTGCATATTCAGATCAATTTGTAGAAAAAGACTTTGGTGAATTTTCTTTTACACCTGAAAATTATAATTTAGCTTATGCTGATTCATATTCGACTAGAAATTCCGTTAAAAATAGCACTGAAAGAAGTCAGTATTATATTTTGACAAATAGCCAAACAGATAACTACGATTCAGTTTATTATAAATTAGAGGGAAAATATATTACTTTTCATCATAATTGGTACTCAACTTCCGAGATATTTGAAGTAATAAATGCAACAAGAAGTAATTTAACGTTAAAGAGGCATGTGGTAGTAGAGAAAAGCAAAGAAAGTACATTAAGTAAAATTGAAGATTTATATGGTACATCATATTATTATAGAGGAGATGTAACAGATAACTATTTAACTTTCAATAATATGTGCTGGAAAATAGTACGTATACAAGGTGATGGAAGTACAAAAATAATATTGCAGGATCCAACTGCATCATGTAGTGAAAAAACTAATGAAGAATATCCATTTATAGGTGAAGGAACTTATGGACATTATGGAAATGGTGAGTATTTAGGCTCTGACGCTTATGCTCCTGCTAAGGTAGATTATTTAAATTGTGCAACTGATTCTAGTACATGTATAGAAAAAAAGCTTAATAGTTGGTTTGATAGTAAGTTTACAAGAGTAAAAAACAAATTAAAAGAAGAAACATGGTACTTAGGAGATACAACTAATACATATAAAGATATAAGTGTTAATTATTATGAAAGTGGTCTAAGATTAGCACAATATAATAAAAATCTTAGAAAACCTAGTTTATTATCACAGGGTAATCCATTTGAAAGTTATATTGCACCAATAACAGCAGATGAAGCTGCTCTAGCGGGTACTGCTTCTTACGAAGCATACACTAGTGTTAATCATAATTATTATTTATATGTACCAAATCGTAGTTATTTTACATTGTCACCTATGTTACAAGCTAATGGTGTCGATAAAACATTTAAAGTAGATTCAGATGGCTCATTATATATTAATTATTTAGATAGTTCAAATAATATTCGTCCTGTACTTGTATTAAATTCTAATGTAGAAGTATCAGGTCAAGGAACAAAGTCAGATCCTTATATAGTTAAATAGGCATCAAATTATTTTGGTGTAGGGATACTTATAACTTTTCTATTCATTATAAGTATTCCTTAGGTTAACCTAAATAGTTTTTTGAAACGTTTAATACGTTTCTTTTTTTATAAAAATGTTAATTGAATAATAAATTTAATTATGATATAGTATAAATACGATGGGATTAGAAGGTTGATATTATGCAAAATATTGATACAAAAGTAATAGCAAATAAAATATATGAACATTTTGCATTTATGCAAGTAGAAAATAAATATTTTGATAATATCATAAATAACTTTTTATCTAAAACTCAAAACGAAGAAGAATTAATTATTATAGTTAAGAAGAAAATATATAAAGATATAGGATTGGATTCTAAAAATAATAATTATAAGTATATAAATAATTATATAGAATATGAATATAAAAAAGATAATTCTTATCTTGAAAAATTAGAAAGTATTAGTAAGTTTTTTAAATTAATTAATTTAAAAATAAAAGATAATATAATAAAAACTTTAATAGATGATAATAATTATTTTTATTCTATATTAAATAATATAGTAAATGAAAATGATTTTGATATAAATTCTATTGAAGATTCAATATCTTTAAATATTATAGAAGTATTTTGTAATTTAAATAATATAGAATTATTTAATGAAGAAATAGATAATGAAAATTTTAGACTAGATGATTTTACTTATATAGAAGATTCTACTCAACAATATTTAGTTGATATATCTAGAACACCATTATTAACTAAAGAAGAAGAAAGAGATTTATTTAAAAAATATAATGAAACTCATTCTAATTATTATAAAGAAAAAATTATAAATTCTAATTTAAGATTAGTTGTATATGTTGCAAAACATTATCAAAATAGAGGAGTATCTTTATTAGATTTAATTCAAGAAGGAAACATTGGATTAATGGATGCTGTTGATAAATTTGATTTAGATAAAAGCTATAAATTTTCAACTTATGCAACATGGTGGATAAATCAAAGAATTCAAAGATGTTTATATAATAGTAGTAGAAATATTAGAGTACCTGAACATCAAATACAAACTTATAGAAAAATTAAGAAAAAAAGAGATGAATTTATTTTTAAAAATGGATATGAACCATCTAATCAAGAATTAGCAACTTATTTAAATATCGATATAAAAAAACTTGAAAAATATATAATAATGTTTCAAGATTCTGTCTCATTAGATAAACCTGTTAATGATGAGGATGATACTAACTTAGGAGATTTTATTGAATCTAATACAGCTAGTGATCCTGAAATTATGGGATTAAACTCTGTTTTAAAAGATGAAATACAGCATTTATTAAGATTAATTCCAACTAGACAAGCAAAAGTAATTTCATTACGTTTTGGTCTAGAAGATGATAATCCAAGAACTTTAGAAGAAATTGCAACATATTTTTCTTTAACAAGAGAAAGAATTAGACAAATAGAATTAAAAGGTTTAAGAAAATTAAAACATTTAGCTAATGAAAATACTATAAAGCATGATAATATTTATACTTTGTTAAGTAAATATGATATGGAAGATATAGATAATGCAATAAAATGTATAAATAGTTCTTTAAAAAATTCAGTAAAACGTATCATTGGTACTTTAGATTCTCAATTTAAATATAAAGATTTAAATAGGGGAGAAAAAGAAATTATTGATAAATTTATTTTAGAAATAAAAAATTATTTAGAGGGTAATTTTAATAAAGGTTATGTACAAGTTTTACCTATAAATGAAATGTATAATGTTAATAAAGAAGTAGTAACTGATTTTATGAATACATTATCTTTAGAAGAGCAAAAAGTTCTTAATAATTATTATTGTAAAAATATATTTGGTAATCTTGTTAATTATAGTTATTTCTTTAATAATAAATATTTAATACAATCTATTTTTGATAAATTAAAAAAATATATAAATTATGAAGAAAAAGATAATTTATATACTATTTTAGATTATGATAAAGAACAAATAGATAAATTATTAAAATCTATTAATCCAGAGTATTATAAAATATTATTTTTATACTATAGTGGAGATTTTAGTATTTCAGTAAGAAATAAGTTCTTAACTAATGACGAATTAGAAAAATATAATAGGGTAATATCTGAGGTAAAGAAAATTGCAAATAGATCAAGGAAGACATTAAATTTCTATGATTATATAAAATCAAAAATTAATAATATAACAGATGAAGAAATAGATTATTATTTTTCAAAAGAAGAAGAAAAAGTAAGAAAAGAAATATTATTGTTATTTAATAATAATTTACATAATAATTTCTTTAATACTTTCTTATCAGGTGATGAAAAGAAAACACTCAGATATAGATATTATACTTTTGTTAATAAATTAATTTCTATGAAATCATCTAATATAATATTTAGTAATGAAGAATTAAATGAACTTATAAATATTTTAAAAGAAGAATTTAATTATAATAAAGAAATAGATTTAGATAAATTAAGTTTATATTTATATGGTAATTTAGAATTTGATAAAGTATTTGATTTAAAAGACAATGATATTATAGTAAATATAAGTGATGAAACAATTTATAAATTACCTATGAGATTTAGAGAACTATTATTATTAGATAATAATATAGATATTGAAATAGCTAATATAACAAATAGAATAATATATTTGTTAGAAAGATTTATAAAAAGTAAAAATTATGATATTTCTAATTTAGATATAATAAATTCTAATATTAAAAATTATAATTATAAGTTAGCTAGAATGGGATTAGAAAAATCAAATGATAAAAGTCCTTTATATTATAAGTTATATGGTAATTTAGAAGAAAAAGAATTAAATTATAAAAATAGTTTATATTACTATAAACAATTATTTAATTTTACTGATGAAGAATATAATGCTTTTTTAAATATAATTAAAATTAATATTAATTTAGGTAATTATAATATAAGTGAATTAATGTTAGATAGTATTAATAATAAAGATAGTTTAAAAGATATAGTATTGTTAATTAAAATATATTTATATATTAGAATTGATAAAATAATAAAAGCTAAATTAGAATTAGATAAAATAAATATAGATAATTTAAATGATAAATATAAAATAATTTATGAAAGATTTAAAAAATATATTTATTATAAAATGGGTGTTATTAATAAAGATGAATTAAAGAAATATTTAAATAGTATTAGTGATTATGATGCAGATATTATAGATAAACTTAAATGTATAGAACCTATTAAAGAAGATATTTTTGATATATATATTATTTATTTAGAAGATAAAGTTTTATATGTAAAAACATTATTAAATACAAAAGAAATTATAGATGTAAGAAGTATTAATGTATCTAATTATTTTGATATGTATAGATTAACTTTAAAGAAAGGAGTAATTAATTCATGAGAAGAAAAACAGATTATTTTTATGCTTATTTTGGAAATCATCCTAAACTTAATGATGCATTAACTTTAATAAATAAAGAAGAAATTGATTTTTTAAAAAATGTATATGGAGATTCTTTAAAAGGCTTTAAAAGAAAAATAACTAAAGATGAAGAAAGAATATTAAATAATATTTTTAATAAGATTAAAAATCGTTTAAAGAACTTAGATAATGAAAGTATTAGTGCTAGTGTTAGTGATGATATTAGTGCTAGTGTTAGTGATGATATTAGTGCTAGTGTTAGTGATGATATTAGTACAAATACTAAAAGCAAAGAAAGAAAAAGTAGAGATTATTTTTATGAATATTTTGATAATGATCCTAGATTAGATGAATGTTTTAGTTATCTTTCAAAAAAACGTATAGACTTCTTAAAAAGTGTTTATGGTGACGATTTAAAAGGTAAGAAAAGGGAATTAAATACTAATGAAAAAGGAATATTAAATGCAATTTTTATTAGATTAAAAAAAATACTTTCCAATAATTATTCTTCTAGAAGTAGAGATTTATTTTATGAATATTTTGATAATGATCCTAGATTAAATGAATTTATTAATCGTCTTTCAAAAAAACATTTGGATTTCTTGAAAAGTGTTTATGGTAATGATTTAAAAGGTAAGAAAAGAAAATTAACTAAGAATGAAAGTGGATATTTATATTTTATTCTTGATAGATTAAAAAGAATGTTTTCTAATGATAATACTCCTAGGAGTAGAGATTTACTTTATGAATATTTTGATAATAATAAATATATTGATCGTGCTTTACTACTTTTATCCGATTCACAAATAAAATTTTTAAAATATGTATATGGTGATGATTTAAGAAGTAAAAGAAAAAAATTAGATAGTAAAAAATTAACAAAATTAACTTCTGTATTAAAAAACATAAACAAAAATATTCAAATACTAACTATGCCATTAAATGAATATTTTGATAATAAAGATGATTTAAATATAATTTTAGAAAAGATTACTTTAGATGATAAAAAGTTTTTAAATTATGTATATGATAATGATTTTAATAATAAACCTAAAGAGTTATCTAAAGAAGAATCTATTAGATTATTATCTATATTTAAATTAATTAATTTATATTCAAATAAAATAGATAGAGGTAAATATAATATATATAATTTTTTAAAGTGTGATAAAGATACTTTTTTAGAAGCTTTAGAATTACTTACAGATTATAAAAAGAATTTAATTAAAATAACTGAAGATGAAGAGATATATTTTTCAAAAAATGATAGCAATTTAAAAGTAGACTTAAGATTAAATGTTTTAATTATAAAAATAAAAAATAAATTAAAAAATATAGATTTTAATGAATTATTACCATATTTGAAAACTAAATCAACAGGAAGTTTAAATACAATATATAAAGCATTAGATGATAAAGATTTATTAAAAGGTATTACTTTAATATTTGATTTTGATTCTATACCTAATGATTTAACAAAAGTATTTAATTTAGAAAAAGAAAAAATTAAAAAGTATATAGAATTATTAGATAAAAAGAAAATAATAAATCAATATTATGATGAAGATTTAAAATTAGTAAAACGATTAGATTATAAAAATTATTTTTATATAGCTACTTTAATTTTAGAAATTAAAAATAAAATGAGCCAAAAATATAGAGATACTAGCAATGTTTATTTATATTTATTTGAATTTAGTAAAGAAGAAATAGATGAAGAATTAAGTAAATTAGATGATAATAAAAAAGAATTATTAAATTCTTATGAAAAAATAAAAAATGATAAAACTTTGCATCAAACTTATAATAGATATTTACGTAGTTTATTAATAAAGTTAAATATAAAACATTTATTTAATGGTAGTGATAATATTCAAATAAGGAATGCTTATAAAAAGTTAGATGATTCAAAAAAAGAAATATTAATTAAATGTTTAGGTAAAGATATATGTCTTCCAATATGGCAAGATGTTAGTGAAGAAGAATATGAGAGTGCTTTAGTAATAATTGAAGAAATGAATGCGTATATAAAGTCAAATACAATTAATTCTAAAAAGAAAGTTAATAAAAAAAATACTTTATCTAAAAATACATTTGCTGAAATTATAAGTTCTTTATATGAAGGTAATATAGATAATGGTATTAATTTAATAGTTAAGTATTTAAAAGATATAAAGGAGGATAAATTATTTGATTTAGTTATGTTATATCTAAAGATAGATACGTTAAATAAAGATAAATCTTATTATTCTCTAGCAACTTTCTTATCAAATATAAATAGTAGTAATTATGGTTTATTTATTGGTAATGCTATTGAAGGTTTTTATAATGCTTTAAGTAATTTAAATTATACTTTATGTAGATTATATATTAATGTTTTGTTAGAATTTAATAAATTAGGTAATAAAAGTGATTTTATAGAAATTTGTAATAATTTATTTAATAATGTATTTAATGGTGTAAAAGAAATAGATTCTAGTGTATTAAAAGAATTAGATGAACAAATTAAGTTAACAAAAGTTGTAATTAAATAAAATAATTAGTATAATAGTTATAGAATTTTAGTCAGGGAGGTAAATAATGAATGTTACAGTAATTGGAATTGGTTATGTTGGAATAATTACCTCCGTTTGTTTTGCAGAGATAGGTATTAAAGTTAAATGTTTTGATAATAACGAAGAAAAGATAAAGAAGTTAAATTGTGGAATACCTACTATTAAAGAAAAAGATTTAGATATTTATTTAAAAAAGAATAAAAAAAGACTTATATTTTCTAACGATTGTGAAGATTGTATTAAAGATGCTGATTTTATATTTATATGTGTTGGTACTCCTTCTTTAGAAGATGGATCTAGTGATTTATCTTATATATATAGTGTATTAGATGATATAAAGAAATATATTAATAAAGATTTAATTGTAGTTATTAAGTCTACTGTACCTATTGGTACTAATGATTTAGTAGAAAAATACTTAAATGAAGATAGTAATTATGTAGTACATGTTGTTAGTAATCCTGAATTTTTATCTCAAGGAACAGCGATTAATGATACATTTAATGCATCTAGAATAGTTGTTGGTACTAATGATGATTATTCTAAGAAAATGATGGCTAAATTATATAAGAAGTTAACAGAAAGACCATACAAGATTAAGTATGTTGATACAACTCGTAGAACAGCAGAAATGGCTAAGTATGCTTGCAATAGTTTTTTAGCAACTAAGATATCTTTTATTAATGATTTAGCAAATTTATGTGAAAAGATAGATGCAGATATTGAATCAGTTGCAAATATTATGGGCTTAGATACAAGAATAGGTGATAAGTTTTTAAAAAGTGGTATTGGTTTTGGAGGTAGTTGTTTTCCTAAGGATGTAAAAGCATTGCTTAGTACAGCAAAAAGTTATAATGAAGATTTAAGTTTAATAGAAAGTACTTTGAATATAAATAAACAACAAAAAATAAGATTAATTGATAAGATATTGAAAGATTTTAATAATATTGAAGGTATTAAAGTTGCTTTATTAGGTTGTACTTTTAAACCAGGTACTGATGATTTAAGAGAATCTCCTGTATTTGATAATGTAGATATGCTTTTAAAAGAAGGTGCGATTGTTAGAGTATATGATCCTATTGATAAAGCAATTGAAACTATGAAAAGTATATATGGTAATAAAATAAAATATTATAATAATATTGATTCTTGTATTAAAAATACTAATATTGTAATTATTATTACTGATCATGAACAGATAGTTAATTATGATTTAAATAATTATATTAAGTTTATGAATAAGCCTAATATTTATGATGGTAGAAATTGTTATAAAATAAGTGAAGTTAGTAAATATTGTCTTCATTATGTTTCAATAGGAAGAAAAGAAGTTTGTAATTATATATTTTATATATAGGAAGTAGAGATACTTCTTTTTTGTTAACTTTTATAGAATTGCGCATAAAATACTTTATAAGGAGTGATATTATGGCATATTTTAAAGAAATAGTTACTAAAGCTATTATAGGGAAAGGTAAAAAAACTACAAATTTAGAACATGTTGTTGAAACAGATGATAATATTAATACTGTTTTAGGTTGTTGGGTTATAAATCATTCATTTAATGGAATAAATAATGGAGGAAAAGTTTTATTAAATGGAAGCTATGATATAAATATTTGGTATTCTTATGATAATAATACTAAGACTAATGTATTAGTTAGAAGATTTAATTATCAAGATATAATGAATGTAAAAATAAAAGAAAATGGAGAATTTTCTAATACAAGTGAAATTATAGTTAGATCATTAAATCAACCATCAGTAACTGATGTAAAGATAGATGGTTCTAAAATTAACTTAAGTGTTCATAAAGAAATGGGTGTAGAAATTGTTGGAGATACTAAAGTAAGAGTTAGTGTAGAAGATGATTTTGATGATTATGAAGAAATAACAGATGATGAAGTAGTAGATAATAAAGAAGAAATAGAAGAAGGAATTGATGATGTTAATGAAGATTATTTAAAATAATCTTTTTTTATTTATAAATATGTGAGAAAATATAATTACTTTAATGAGGTGAATTTATGAAGTGTTCAGTAGTATCTTTAGGATGTAAAGTTAATACATATGAAGGTGAATTTATTAAAGAAAAATTTAAAGAAAAGAATTTTGATATAGTTGATTTAAATGAAAATCCTGATGTTGTTGTTATAAATACATGTACAGTAACTAATCAAAGTGATTCTAAATCTAGAAAAATTATAAGAAATGCTAGAAAACTAAATAAAAATGCTATATTAGTTGTTTGTGGTTGTTCTTCTGAAAATCATAAAGAAGATATAGTTGATGTTGATATAGATATATTAATAGGTAATTATAATAAAAGTAAAATAGTTGATTTAACATTAGATTATATAAAGAATAATAATAAGATAGTAGATTTTTATGATATGAGAAAAGTTCCTTTTGAAGATATGAAAATTAATAATTTTTCTACTCAAACTAGAGCTTTTGTTAAAATACAAGATGGTTGTAATAATTTTTGTTCTTATTGTATAATTCCTTTTATGCGTGGAACTATTAGAAGTAAAGATATAAATGTTTGTTTTGAAGAAATAAAGTCTTTAGTTTCTAATGGATATCAAGAAGTTGTTTTAACGGGTATACATACAGGATCTTATGGAACAGGTACTGATTATGATTTAACTGATTTAATTAAGAAAATAAGTGTATTAGATAATTTAAAACGTATAAGAATATCTAGTATAGAAATAACTGAATTAAATGATAAATTTTTAGAAGAATTAAAGAATAATGAAAAAATATGTAATCATTTACATATACCAATACAAAGTGGTTCAAATAGAATTTTAAAGTTAATGAATAGAAAATATAATGTTGATGAATTTATTAATAAAGTAAATATTATTAGAAGTATTAGACCAGATATTAATTTAACTACTGATTTAATAGTAGGTTTTCCTACTGAAAGTGAAGAAGATTTTATTGAAACAAAAAATACTTTAGATAAGATAAAATTTAGCAAAATACATACTTTTCCATATTCTAAAAGAAATAATACTAAAGCTAGTATGATGGAACAAGTAAATGATTCTATAAAAAAACAAAGAGTTCATGAAATATTAAAGTTATCTGATAAATATGAATCTGAATATTATAAAAAGTTTTTAAATAAAGAAGTTTTAGTTTTAATAGAAGAAGTTAATGATAATATGAGTATAGGACATACTAGCAATTATATTAAAGTTATTATAGATAAAAAGTTAGAACATAATAAATTTTATAAAGTTAGAATTAATAATGTTGTAAATAAAGAAGTAAAAGGTATATATGAATCTTGATTTTATATATATTTTTTTTTATATTTAAGATATGGTGATTAATAGTGAAAGATTATGAAATATATGAAGATGATAAATTAGTAGGTGTTGTAAAAATTAATTGGTCTTTAATAGATAGTGATTTAGATAAAAGTCTTTTAGAAGAAAATAGTGGTCAATATAAAATACTTAATGAAAATGAAGATATTCAGTTATATACTTTAACTTTTCTTATTAATAATATAGATGATATATATGATATAGTATCTAAATATAAATTTAATGAAAAGTTAATATTTGAAGAAATAGATAAGATTAAAGAATTAAATAATATAAAGAATGTTAAAAAAGAAGAAAAGATTATTATTAATATACCTGAAATATATTTAAAATATTTTAATGTTACTAAAGATAATGTTAGCAAAAAAAGTTTAATAGAAAATAAAATATATTTTATAGATAAGAGTTTAGTAGAAGATCAAATTAAAATTAAAAATAATGTAATAAATGATATAAATAATATAATAAATTCTAAAGAATATTCTTTTATGACTGATGAAGAAAAAGATAATTTATTTAATAAAACTTTAGATAAATTAGATAATATAATAAAAGAAATAGAAAAAAATACTAAATTTAAATATGGAAAATCTTTTTTAAAACCTTTAAAAATTGTAAATAAAAAATAATTTTGTTGAAAATTGTCAAATGATATGTTATAGTTTTTATAGAGTATAAGGATAATTACTCAAAGGATAACTATTTATGAAAGTTATAGGGATATAATCTAGTGTTTCAAAGGATAATAAAAGACGGATTATATTAATATAATTTTTTTTGATGTAGGAAAGGAGTTTTTTTCATGAATAGAAATCAAAGGATAATTGTAAGCATTATAGGGATTATCATAGTTACATTAGCTTTAATAGGAATAACATATGCTTACTTTTTAACAAAAATAATAGGAAATTCAAGTACAACGAGTGTATCAGGTAATCTAGCTAATCTAGAATTAACTTATACAGATGGAAATGGTGTAATAACCAATGACAATATGATACCAGGAACATCATTAACACCAAAAACATTTAAAGTAAAAAATACAGGAACAACAGATGTAGATGATTATGCAGTAATATTTGAAAAAGTTTCAAATAATTTAACAAGAAAAAGTGATTTAGTATATACATTAGAATGTGATAGTGATGATGAAATCCCTTGTGATGGAATAGAAAATATGACTTTTCCATCATCACCAGGAACTATAGTAAAAAACTCAATTGCAGTAGGTACAACACATACATATACATTAACAGTAACATATAAAAATTTAGATGATGTAAATCAATCAGATGATATGGGTAAGGCGTTTTCAGCCAAGGTGAATATCAAAGATGGAAAAGACTTAGGAGTTCCAATAAAAACAATGGTACTTGCAAATACAAAAAATGCTAAAAATGGAACACAATATAGAGACAATCCACTAACAAAGCCTGCAGTAGAGACAAGTGTAGATTCAAGTCAATATGTAGATAAAGATTTTGGAGAATATTCTTTCCCTGTTCAAAATTTTACTGTAAATTATGCTAACTCATATACAACAGATACTTCTAATTCATATGGCTTTGAATTAACTTCAAGTTCTTCAGGAAACTATAATTCAGTTTATAGTAGTTTAAAAGGAAAATTTATTACGTTTTATTCAACATCAACAAATGAAGTATTTGAAGTAGTGGAGGCAACAAGCAGTAACCTAACATTAAAAAGACATAGATTAGTAGAAAAAAGTAAAGAAAGCACATTGAGTAAAATAGAAGATGTATATGGCACATCATATTATTATAGAGGAGATGTTACTGATAATTATCTAACATTTAATAATATGTGCTGGAAAATAGTACGTATCCAAGGAGATGGAAGTACAAAGATAGTATTACAAGATCCAAAAGCTCCATGTAGTGAGGATACCAATGAAGAATACCCTTTTATAGATAGAGGTACATGGGGATATAAAAAAGGAACAATAAATTATGAGAATGATTATTTAAATTGTGGAGCAGATTCATCGACATGTATGAAAAATAAGTTTGATAGTTGGTTTAATAGTAAATTTACAAGCGTAAAAGATAAATTAAAAGAAGAAACATGGTACTTAGGAGATACAACAAATAGATACGAAAAAAGTTCTAGTTCATATTATGAAGCAGGCCAAAGATTAAACGGATATGGCACAACAAGAGGAGTAAGTTTATTATCAAAAATAAATGGATTTACAAGTTATATAGGAGCATTAACAGCCGATGAAGTAGCATTAGCAGGTGCAATGACATATGAAGGAAGTAATTATAATAACCAAAATTATTATTTATTAGTTCCAGCCGAATATTATTGGACCTTGTCGCTTGATTATCGCTACGGAAGTTACGATGACGCGTTCTACGTGTATAGTAACTACCGCGGCGACTACGCTTATTTGAACAACTA
>CANRPF010000041.1 GCA_947632375.1 uncultured Bacilli bacterium | reverse complement strand
TTTAGGTTAACCTAAGGAATACTTACAATGAATAGAAAAGTTATAAGTATCCCTACACCAAAATAATTTGATGCTTAATTACTGTACTACATATGGATCTGACTTTGTTCCTTGACCTGAAATTGAAACATTTGGTTTTAATACAATTGCGGGTCTTAATTTTTGAGTATCATGGTAATATTCGGGTGACAACAGATCCTTGCCCCAATAATTTGAGGGAAATGCAAAAGCTGACTGCCAAGAAAATCCACTATCTTCTCTTATGCCACTTATAGTTAATGTCCACCATTGCGAATTATCCAAATATAAATAATTAGTTCTACCTTTTGTTTCGCCCGTTGCAATAGCACCTGCTAATACCACTTCATCTGCTGTTAATGTTCCTACATAATCCAAAGCATAAATCTCTGCAATTGTTGGTTTTAAAATAGGTGTTCCGTTATTTTTTAGTCTTTTTGAAGTTTCATACAGTCCCCATATAAAACCACTATTTCTTAATTCGGCTAAAGAACTAAATTGCTCTTTATATCCCCATCCAAATATAACTCCTGTATCTCCTGTAAACCATTTAGTTTCTTTTATTTTCTCTTCATTGTTAGATAAACCCGAAGATCTATACCAACTTTGGAATTTTTGTCTCATACTTGATGAATCTCCATTAACATAATCTGCTTTACCTTCGTAATCGCCATAAATAGCTTCACCTATAATAAAGTTTTTTCCAGAATTCAAACTACATGGTCCTGCACTATCTTCCAAAATAATTTTAGTACTTCCATCGCCTTCTATTCTAACGACTCTCCAACACATGTTTGCAAAACTTAAATAATTATCGGTAACATCTCCTCTATAATAGTATGAAGTACCATAATCATCTTCTTTTTCTGATAATACTTTTTCGTCTTCATTATTAGATTCAGTACCAGGAACTGTTATTGGATCTTTACTGTAAGTAGTTCCATTTTTTTCACTCTTTGCATTATTAATTACGTTATAAGCCATTGTATAAGGAATATCAAAATATGTTATATCTTTTCCATCTTTGATATTTACTTTGGCTTCAAACTTTCTACCCATATCATCTGATTGGTTAGTATCTTCTAAATTTTTATATGTTACTGTTAATGTATATGAATGTGTTGTTCCTCTATTTATTGAATTTAAAACTATTGGTCCATCTGATGATGGAAATGTAGCTTCTGTTACTCCATTACATGGAATATCATCATCGCTTTTACACTCTAGGGTGAACACTAAATCTTCTTTCCTTGTTAAGTTATTAGTTAAGTTTTCAAATATTACTGCATAATTATCAACCTTAGCAGTTCCCGTATTTTTAACTGTAAAAGTTTTAGATGTTAATGTTGTTCCAGGCATTATTGGATCTGTTGGCGCAATAACTCCATTACCATCACCATAAGTTAATTCTAGATTTGCTAATGTTCCTGATATGCTTGTTGAAGTTGAATTGCCTATTATTTTTGTTAGGAAATAAGCGTATGTTATTCCTATAAGCGCTAACGTCACAATTATTATTCCCACTATACTTACTACTATTCTTTGATTTCTATTCATTTTTTTCTACTCCTCTTTTCTTTTAATAAATATTTATTAATGTCTTTTTTCATTGAAAAAAGACATTAATAAATATTTATTAATGTCTTTTTTCATTGAAAAAAGAATTGCGATAACTCTTACGCTATCTTTATATTTATTATGTCATAAATTGATGAAAAAATACCCCAACAAGTAGTTGGGGTTGATTTATATTTCATTTTATGATATAAACTATTTAGGGATACATCGAATGGTTTCGATGACTTCCTTGAGTGAAGAGAATCATCTAGACCCCCTGTGGAACTAGATGATTTATTTTTTTATGTTAAATTAAAAATTAAATATAAAAGAAATAAAATAATTAATTGATAAAAAAGTTTTTCTACCATAATTACCACTCCTTTCTTTTTTAAGGAAAGGAAGCCATCTATTACACAGTTCGATGTATCAGTTTCATACTATCAAACTGTGTTTTTTTAGTCAAATCACTGATTTTTAAATTTAGAGATAAAAATCGCTCAGATTCTTTATTTCTTTCTTATACTTTTTTAAAATTTGGGCCTTTTTTGGCTCAAATTTTTAAAATCTATATATTTTAAAAAAATCGCATAAAACTTTATGCGACTCTAAAACTATTTTAGGTTAACCTAAGGAATACTTACAATGAATAGAAAAGAAATAAGTATCCCTACACCAAAAATAATTTGATGCTTTAATTACTGTACTACGTATGGATCTGACTTAGTTCCTTGACCAGATACTGCTACATCTTTCTTTAAAGTTACTGCTGGCCTTGATACTCCATCACAATATGAATTTATCTCATCCGAAACACAAAGTGTAGTCCAATCACCATGATAAGACGTATACCAACTTTCGCTACCTATATATAGATAACTTGTCTTTGTTTCACCTGAAGTTACAAAGCCTGCTAAAGCGACTTCTTCTACGGTTAAATTTCCAATCAATCCGCTATTACCATTACTCTGATTCAACAAGGATACATTTATAGAACGATCTCTCATATAATTTTTCATTGTATATTTAAAACTAGAACCATTAGAATTTTTCCAAGAATCTTGTTTTAAATATGATTTATATGAAGATAAATTAGTATTTAAGAAATCATTTAAATCTCCCCTTATTGTTGCGTTATTAGACCATGAGTTTTCACATTTTTTAGTTGAATCTTCTAATACTATTTTGGTACTGCCATCTCCCTCTACTCTAACGACCCTCCAACACATATTGGCAAAATCTATATAATTATCTTTTACTCCTCCTCTATAGTAATATGATGTTCCATAATCATCATTTATTTTTGATAGTGTACTTTCTGCAGTAGCATATGATGAACGCAAACTATATGTAATATAATACATTGAAGAAGAAGTAATACTACTTACTTTATAAATCATACCAAAATTATTAGCCCAATTGGATGGATTTCCATTTGGACCTCCATATATGTTCTGAATATACTTTCCTTTCAATATAGAAGCAGCACCAGAACCGGGAACAATTTTTGGATTAGTCAAAGTATATAACCCTTTTACTCTATCAAAAGTATAATCATCTCCATATACATAATAGTCGGTAGCATATACGGATACAGAGTGTTCAAATTCATCTATAGCCTCTGTACTTATATCTGAAGAATCAATACCAGGTCTTGTTAATGGGGTTTCTCTATATGTTGTTCCATTTATACCTGATTTAGCATTATTTAATATATTATTTGCTAATAGATATGGGAACTCTGAAGTTGTATTTTTGCCATCTTTGATATTTACCTTTGCACTGAATGTTTTTCCCATATCTTCTGTTTGATCTATGTTATCCAAATTTTTATATGTCACTGTTAGTGTATATGAATGTGTTACAGTTGGTTCTATTGAATTTAAAATTATTGGACTATTTGTTGATGGGAATGATGCCCCCTTTACTCCATTACATGGATTATCATCATCACTTGTACACGTTAATGTATATACTAAATCGCCTTTTCTTGTTAAAGTATTTGTTACATTTTCAAAAACAACAGCATAATTTTCTATTTTAACTGTTCCTGTATTTTTTACTGAAAAAGTCTTTTCTAATTTATCTCCAGGCATCATTAGATCATCGGGTGCAATTACTCCATTACCATCATAGTATGTTAACTCTAAATCTGCTAATGTTCCTGATATACTTTTTGATGTTGAATTACCTATTATCTTAGTCATGAAATAGGCATACGTTATTCCAATTAAAGCGAGCGTCACTATTATTATCCCTACTATACTTACTACTATTCTTTGATTTCTATTCATCTTTACTCCTCTTTCCTTTTAATAAATATTTATTAATGTCTTTTTTTCATTGAAAAAAAGACATTAATAAATATTTATTAATGTCTTTTTTTCATTGAAAAAAAGAATTGCGATAACTCTTGCTATCTTCATATTTATTATGTCATAAATTGCAAGAAAAATACCCCATCAAGTAGTTGGGGTTTAATTTGAATGTTTTAAGTATTCAATTTCACTTTTAATATTTTCATCTTTAGTATTTATATATTTTTTTTCTAATTTATTTATTAAATAGCTAGTATATAAATCTTTATTAATCATATCTTTTGTACCATATTTTAATTCTTCTTTTGTATATTTTTTCTTTCCTCTTAAAAATATAATATTTATATATATTTTATCATTATCTTCTATGGCTTCTTCTTTATATATATAAAATCCCATATTTATAATATTAATACGTAATAAATCATAATCTCTATTTGACTGTATTATTAATTTATTTATATTTTTTATATATGAATTATTTAATATTTTTAATATTGTATTAGTACCCATACCTGAAATAAGTATAGTATCTATATTATCAGTTTCTTTTAATACTTCTAAACCATTTCCTAATCTAGTTTCTATTTGTTTTTCTAGCTTTTTTTCTATAATATTAGTTTTTCCTTGATTTAATGCATTAGCACTAATATCATTTGCAATAATATTATCAACTATTTTATTTTCTACTAAATAAATATCAAGTAATGCATGATCACAACCTATATCAATAATCTTATCATTATTGTTAACATATTTTACTAAAGATTTTAATCTATTTGATATCATATTAATCAAGCATAAAATCTTTCAATTTTTTAGCACGAGAAGGATGTCTTAATTTTCTTAATGCTTTTGCTTCTATTTGTCTTATTCTTTCACGTGTTACATTGAATTTTTTACCAACTTCTTCTAGTGTATAACAAGTTCCATCTATAAGACCAAATCTAAGCTCTAAAACTTGTTGTTCTCTAGGTTGTAATGTAGATAAAACAGATTTTATTTCCTCTTTTAACATTTCATTTGTAGCATATTCTTCTGGACTTAAACTACTTTCATCTTTAATAAAATCTCCTAAATGAGAATCATCCTCTTCTCCTATAGGTGTTTCTAAAGATACAGGATCTTGACTAATTTTTAAAACTTCTCTAACTTTTTCAACAGGAATATCCATACGTTCTGCTACTTCTTCTTCTGTTGGTTCACGATTTAATTCTAGAGTCATTTGTCTTTGTATTCTAGACATTTTATTAATAGTTTCTACCATATGAACAGGAACTCTTATAGTTCTTGCTTGATCTGCTAATGCTCTAGTTATAGCTTGTCTAATCCACCATGTTGCATATGTTGAAAATTTATAACCTTTATCATAGTCAAACTTTTCAACTGCTTTCATTAATCCAATGTTTCCTTCTTGAATTAAATCAAGAAACAATAATCCTCTACCAACATATCTTTTTGCAATAGATACAACTAAACGTAAATTAGATTCAGCAAGTAATGATGCAGCTTCTTCATCACCATTTGCAACTCTAATAGATAATTTCATTTCTTCTTCACTACTTAAAAGACTTATTTTACCTATTTCCTTTAAATACATTCTAACAGGATCATTTATATTTATATCTTTAGTAATATCTTCATCACTTAATATTTCAACTTCATTAGAATTTGTTGCTCCACCATTTTTTTCATCTTCACTAGAAATAATTTCTATACCATTATTAACTAAAGTATTATATAAATCATCTAAAGTATCACTATCTATTTCTAATCCTTTTAATGCTTCTGCTAATTCTTCATATGTAATATAACCTTTTTCTTTTCCTTTTTTAACTAATTCATTTTCTCTTTCTTCAAATGTTTTTATTCTATTTACCATATTCTTCACTCTCTCTTTTAATTCTTGCTATTATATCTGCAATTTCTTTTTTTCTATTTATATCATTAACAGTTTTTAACTCTACTTTTAAACTATTAATCTTAGAAGTATTAATCCACTTTCTAATAATTTTTATATATTCCATAAATTCTTCAATATTCATTTCAACATCATTATTATGATTATTAATTATTTCTTTAATAATACCATCTTTTCCTTTATTCATTTCATAAGTTATAAAATCTGCCATATTAATAGTATTATTTAATATTATATAAGCTTGTATATCCTTTTCAATATCAAGATATTTTTGTTCAGGAACATAATTTAATTCTTTAACAAAAATATTTGCATATTGAACATTATTCATCATATAATAAAGAACTTCTTCTATAGCCTTTATATTTTGATTACTTTTCTTTTTAGAAACATTAATAGTAACTTCTTCCTTAATTGGATTTACAGGCTTTATTAACTTATTTAATAAAATATTTTTATCTATATTATATTCTTCACTTATCTTATTAATAGTTATACTCTTTAAAACATCATCATTATATTTATTTAATTCATTAATAACATCATTTATATATTCAGTTAATTCATCAGCTTTACTTAAATCCTTATTTAATTTTAAATAATTTAACTTAAAATCAAATAAACTAATAGCATGTTTTAAAGAATCTTCATATGCTTCCTTACCAAACTTAATAATATATTCATCAGGATCTTTAGCATCATTTAACTTTAATATACTAACATCAATATTATTATTTCGTAAAAGTTCTCCATTTTGTAACGCAGCCTTTATACCAGCATTATCACTATCCATATTTAAAATAACTCTTACATTTAATTTCTTAATTAAATTAATATGATAATTAGTTAAAGCAGTTCCCATTGTTGCACAAACATTTTTAATACCACTAGAATATATTCTAATAGCATCCATCTGCCCTTCACATAAAATTAAATAACCACTTTTCTTTGCATGAACACTTGCTCTATGAAAATTAAATAAAACTTCACCTTTCTTAAAAATATATGTTTCTCTAGTATTGATATATTTAGTATCAACTTCACCATTATATACCCTAGCACTAAAGCCAATAGGATCTCCAAAATTATTATGTATTGGAAACATTATTCTATTTCTAAAAATATCATAAATTCCTTCTTTTTTATTAACTAATCCTATATTAACCAACATATCTTCATCAAATTTCTTATTAATTAATAACTTAGATAAATGACTTTCTAAAAAAGAAACACCTATATCAAACTCTTCTATAATATCTTCACTTATATTTCTAGATTTTAAATATTCTAAAGCTTTACTACCTTCTTTACTTTTCAAATTATTTTTATAATACTTTATTGCTAAATCATAAGCTTTATATTCTTTATCATACTTCTTAACAACATTTATTGTTTGAGATAACTTAATACCTGAAAAGTTTGCAACTTTATTTACTGCTTCTACAAAAGATATATTTTCATAATCTTTTATAAAAGTAAAAACATTACCACTAGCTCCACATACAAAACAGGTAAATATTTGTTTTTCCTCACTCACACTCATACTTGGAGTATGATCATCATGAAAAGGACAAATTCCAAAATAATTTTTACCCTTTTTCTCTAAATTAATATAGCTAGCTACAACATCAACTATATTAACACTATCTCTAATTCTATTTAGCTCTTCACTCGATAAACTAGCCATATAATTTGCCCTCCAATATAAAATTATTCCGCAAATTAACAAATTTCCTTTTTTTTTCTACAATTTTTTAAAATTTAAGCTTATTTTATCAAAAAAATTGAATTTTGCAACAAAAAATCGCATAAAACTTTATGCGACTCTAAAACTATTTTAGGTTAACCTAAGGAATACCTACAATGAATAGAAAAGAAATAAGTATCCCTACACCAAAAATAATTTGATGCTTAAATTATTGTACTACGTATGGATCCGACTTAGTTCCTTGACCGGATACCGCTACATCCTTCTTTAATGTTACTGCAGGGCGATTTTTACAAGAGTAACAACTCATTATTTCATAACTCACTCCCAAATCATTCCAACCATTATTTGCATACAACCACCAATCACTTTCATTATAAAGATAATTTGCTTTTGTTTCACTAGAGGCTGCAAAACCTGCATACGAAACCTCAGTTGCATTTAATGATCCAATGTATGCGTTGTTAGAACTAATAATATTTCCAAAAACAGATTCTAATGGATTATTTCTAAAAGTATCTCTACCGACCGGATAATATTTTTCTTTTTTCCATGTATCATATTTTAATAAAGATTTGTATGATGATAATTTTTCACTTAAGAAACTATCTAAATTACCACTAATAGTTGCATAGGATTTTGAATATGAGTCTTCACAGTTTAATGATGAATCTTCTAATACTATCTTTGTACTACCATCACCTTCTATCCTTACTATTCTCCAACACATATTGGCAAAATTAATATAATTATCTTCTACTCCACCTCTATAGTAATATGATACACCTAAATCATCATTCATTTTTGATAATATATTTTCTATACTTTTATTTGTTGATTTAGGTCTATACATTTCATAATATACCTTATTTCCATCTACAGAAGTTACTTTATAAATACTTTCAAGAGTTGTTGCCCAATTGGATGGTTCTCCATAAGATCCTCCTCCAGGATGAACGTATTTTCCTATCAACGTAGAATGGGCACTAGAACCTAAAATAATTTGTGGATTAGTTAAATTATAAACACCTTTTACTTCATCAAAAGTGTAATTATCACCATAAATGTAATAATAAGAAGCATCAAAATAAGTATAACTACTATTATATACGGAACTTTGGCTTATATCTGATGAATCAATACCAGGTCTTGATGATGGTGTTTCTTTATATGTTGTTCCATTTATACCTGATTTTGAATTATTTAAAACATTATATGCTAATGTATACGGTAAATCTGTTATTTCAATATCTTTTCCATCTTTGATATTTACTTTGGCTTCAAATTTCTTTCCCATATCATCTGATTGGTCTATATTATCTAAATTTTTATATGTCACTGTTAATGTATATGAATGTGTTACTGTTGGCTCTATTGAATTTAAAATTATTGGACTATTTGTTGATGGAAATACCAAATTAGTAACTCCATTACATGGATTAGAATCACTACTTGTACACGTTAATGTATATACTAAATCGCCTTTTCTTGTTAAAGTATTAGTTAAGCTTTCAAATACTACTGCATAATTTTCCACTTTAACTGAACCTGTATTTTTAACTGTAAACGTTTTTTCTATTTTATTTCCAGGCATTATGTTATCCTTGGTTACTATACCTTTTCCGTCTCCATATGTTAACTCTAAGTTGGCTAACGTTCCTGATATACTCGTTGAAGTTGAATTACCTATTATCTTAGTCATGAAATAGGCATACGTTATTCCAATTAAAGCGAGCGTCACTATTATTATCCCTACTATACTTACTACTATTCTTTGATTTCTATTCATTATTACTCCTCTTTTCTTTTAATAAATATTTATTAATGTCTTTTTTTTCAATGAAAAAAAAGACATTAATAAATATTTATTAATGTCTTTTTTTTCAATGAAAAAAAAGAATTGCGATAACTCTCCTGCTATCTTCATACTTATTATGTCATAAATTAGCATAAAAATACCCCATCAAATAGTTGGGGTAAATTATTTAGAAGCCATGGCCTCCGCCACCGCCTCCACCATCAGAGAAGCCGCCTCCACCGGAAAATCCTCCGCCAAAGCCTCCTCCTGATGAAGACGATGTACTAGCAAGTTGTGATGTAGATAATGAATGTGCTCTTTCAATTGTACTATTTATTTCTCTTGCAAAATTAAATCTTATCATATCATTCATAAACAATGTATCATTTATTACCGTTACATCATCCATTGCTTCTATTTTTATTTTCATTGCTTTTTCAACTTTATCCGCTATTCCAAATATTGTTGCATATACTAAGTATTTTCCCCATAATGATATTTCTGGTAATTCTTTTTCATCGAATCTTCCAAAATCTAAAAGGAATTTTTTAAATGCCATCCATTTTTTATATTCTAGCATTCCTGTTTTTGTTTTTTTAGTTATTAAACTTAAATATATAATAACGGCTACTGAAATAATTATAATTATAGAACTTACCATTGTAGCATTTACTCCTGCTAAAAATGCTACCAATAATAATAAAATTATATATTTTATATTAGAAAATTTTTCATAGAAATTATAAGATTTTGCAACTTCTAAAACTGATTTTTTCCAATCATTAAAATGATCTAAAAATTCTTCTGCAGTTTTTGTACTTCTACCATATCTTTTTATTTCTTTTAATGATACTTGTTTTGTATCACCTATATCCTTAATTAAAAATTCCATTATATCTGCTTCACTTGCAGTAAGTAAATTATCAAATTTATCTGCTTTTTTTAAAATAAAATCTTTATCAGTTTTTTCTACTATAAAATATTTTTTACAAATCATATTTAAAATACAAGCAGAGTATCCATTTGTTGTAATTTGTTTTTTTAATAAATATTCTAATATTTCTGGTGGAAAATCTTGAGGTAATTCTCTATAATATTCCATATCAAAATCTACTTTATATTCTTTATCATGTTTTAAATAACAATAAATAATTAATCCAATTACAAATAATATATATGCAACTAAAATAATTATATTTTTTTTAATTTCTTTTCTTGCAACTTCTCTTTTTTCATTAGCTTCTTGTGCAAGTTGATTTTCAGTTGCTATAATTTCATCTAATGCATATTTATTTGTAAAACGCATACTATTAGGAACTAAATTTTTATCAAAAACCATTCTAATATTTACTACATTTTTTGGATATACAGAAGAAATACTTGCATTTAAACCATCATCAAGTTTAGATACAACACCATCTAATTCTCCATGACCCCATACTCTTAAAGTTTCATCATTTCTTGGAAGTTTTACAGTTATATCAACATTATTTAATTTATCTGTAAAATCTCTAGGTATAAAAGTATAATAAAATTCTGCAACATCATTATGAACTAATACAGCATCTTTTAAAGTATAACAAAGAACATATCCTTTTCTTTCACCTTCTGAATGATTAAACATAGTTACAGATATTCCATTATATGTACTAGAATAATAATATTTTAAATTATCACCCTTGAAAGCAGCATTATCATATACAAATTCTTTTCCTTTACTTAAATTATTAGTATTTAAATCATATACTTTAATATTTTCTATTGCACTAGGATTATACTCTTGTTCACCTTCAGAAAAATATATATCTCTTACATAACCATTAAAATATCCTTTTTGTTCAATATACTCACATACATTAACATCACCATTATCTAATATATTAGATTCTATTTTAAAATTAGTAATATCATAATCAACTTCAGAAGCTTTTACTTGATAAGGAATAAAAAGAATAATTCCTATTAACAATAATATATATTTCTTCATAACATCTCCTTTAAAAAAAGGACTCTAAAAGTCCAATTAAAATTCTACTTTTGGAGCATTTTTTTCAGATTCATCAATTTGGAAAAATTCTCCCTTTTTAAATCCAGCAATACTTGCAACTATATTAGAAGGTACACTTTCAACCTTATTATTATAAGTTAACACAGTATCATTATAAAATTGTCTTGCAACTCTTACTTTTTCTTCAACATCTTTTAAATCATTTTGTAAAGACATAAAATTTTCATTAGCTTTTAATTCAGGATAAGCTTCAGCTAGTGCAAACAACTTATTTAATGCTTGGCTCATCGCTCCACTTGCTTTTATTTTCTCATCAGTAGTAGTAGCATTAGCATATGCATTTCTTGCACTTACTACACCTTCAAATGTATCTTTTTCGTGTTTTGCATATCCTTTTACTGTTTCAACTAAATTAGGAATTAAATCATATCTCATTTTTAATTGAACATCTATTTGAGAAAATTGATCATCCTTTCTATTTCTTAAAGCAATTAAAGAATTATATGTTTTAAAATACCATAGTACTAATAAAACGATTATTGCAACAACAACAATTAATATTATTATTCCTGTACTCATAACTTCCTCCTATTAATAATTATATTTATATTTTTCTAAATAAGCAATAAAAATAATTAAAAAAAGTGTAAAGAAAAAATAGACAAAAGTCTATTAATTATTTTTTAAAAATTCTAATGCTTTTCTCATTTTGACATCATATTTAATCATATCAATGCCACCAATATTTTCTAAAACATCATCTTCACTCATATTATACATTTCAGATATCTTTTTAATATCTTCTTCTACTTCTTCTTTAGTAGCATCTATTTTTTCTAATTCTGCAACACTTTCTAATAAATATCTTTCTTTTATTCTATTAGTAGCTTCAGGTTCTAATTGTTTTTCAAAATCTTCCATAGATGATTTAGTAAATTCAAAATATTGTGCTAAAGTTAAACCTTGCATTCTTAATTGTTCTTCATATTGATGAATCATTCTATGAACTTCTGAATGAATTATTTCAGGATTAATTTCTACTTCCATAGTTTCAGTAGCTTTTTTCAATATTTCATCAATATATTTATTTTCTAATTCTTTGTTTTTATGTTCTAATAAATGTTCTTTAACTTTTTTATCTAAATCTTCTTTAGTCTTAACATCATCATAACCTAAATCTTTATAAAAATCTTCATTTATTTCAGGTAATACTCTTTTTCTAATACCTTTTAAAGTTACAGTAAATTCAACATCTTTATTCTTTAAATTATCTACATAATTCTCTGGGAATTTCAAATTTAAAACTTTAGTTTCTTTTATTTTCATTCCAACTAAACCATCTTCAAATCCTGGAATAAATGTATTAGAACCTATTTCTAATGGATAATCGCTTCCACTTCCACCTTCTAATTCTTTGCCATCTACTACACCTTTAAAATCTATAATTGCAGTTTCACCAATTTCTAGTTTTCCTTTTTCTTTTTCAACTATTTCTGCAAATCTATTTCTTAAATTTTCAATTTCTGCATCTATTTCTTCTTTAGTAACTTTAGCTTTTTCTTTTTTTATACCTAAATTTTTATATTCTTTAACCTTTACACTAGGTTTAGAAATAAATTTATATACAATAACTAATTTATCTTCAGTTAACTCTTTTATATCAATTTCTGGTTCTACTACAGGTACAACTTTTGATTCTTCTAATGCTTTATCATAATTATCATTCGCTGCTATATCAACAGCATCTTTAAATAAAGAACTTATTCCTATTTTTTTTACAAATAAATCCCAAGTTACAGCACCTTTTCTAAAACCATCTATTTTTACATCTTTTTTAATTTTATTAAAAGCTTTCTTTAATACTTTTTCCCATTCTTCATGTTCTAATGTTATAGTTATTTCTTTAACGTTTTTCATATTTTTCTTCCTCTCAATACAATGTATTATATAATAATTTAAAACGCGAGGCAAGTTTTTTAGAAAAAAAGCAATTTAGTACTAGATATTTTAGAAAAATATGATATAATTTAATACGTAATTGTTTTTGGGCTGTTAGCTCAGTTGGTAGAGCAACTGACTCTTAATCAGTGGGTCTAGGGTTCGAATCCCTAACAGCCCACCAATTAATAATTATTGACAAACTAAATATATATTAGTTATAATGAATTAGTCATGAAAAAATGGGCTTGTAGCTCAGCTGGTTAGAGCGCACGCCTGATAAGCGTGAGGTCGATGGTTCAAGTCCATTC
>CANRPF010000040.1 GCA_947632375.1 uncultured Bacilli bacterium | reverse complement strand
CTTATACTGTTTCAAATGGAGATTTAATAGTAAGTTTAAAAACACAGAAGATAAAGATACCAAGTGATGTAAAAAATATAACAAAGCCATTAAATTATAATGAACTGATTTCATTAGCTAGTAAACCTACGAATTATAAATCTGAAGAAGTAGAGTTTTATAATGGAGCAGAATCTTATCCTTTTATAATGTATATATTTTCTGGTTTTGGCTTTTTTATAGGAAGAGTATTAAATTTAAATATTTATGTTACTATATATTTAGCTAGATTATTTAATGTGATTATGTTTTTAGTAGGTGGGTATTATTCAATAAAATATATTCCTTTTGCTAAGCTTTTGATAATGGTATATTTAATGAACCCTATGTTTTTACAACAGGCTGCATCAATTTCAGCAGACTCATTTGTTAATACTTTAATAATATTTTATTTATCATTTTTTATGTATTTACTTTTTTTAAAAAATAAAGTAAGTAAAAAGGATAAATATATTTATTTTGTTTTAACGGTATGTGTATCTTTTTGCAAATATGTATATTTTCCTATAACATTAATATCACTATTATTATTAAAAAGCGATGGATTTAAAGAAGAAAAGAAAGATAAAATATTTATAATTTTAAGTATAATAATTTCACTAATAATAGGACTGGCAAGTTACTATTTAGGTTCACAATATAAAGATGTAAGATCTTATGTGATAGAAAATAAGGTCGATTCAGGTAGTCAGGTAAAATATATTATTAATAATCCTATAACATTTACTAGAACTCTTATAAAGCATATATTAACTAGGTTTAAAGATTATGTATATCAATTTGTTGGTGGTAGTTTAGGATTTTTTAAAATATCAATAAGACCTAAAGTATATTTAAGTTATTTATTTGTTTTACTTGTTTCTCCTTTTTTAGAAAAAACAAAAAAATCATTAAATAAATTTCAAAAACTTTATTTCATTGGTATTTTTTGTATTATAGCTTTGCTTATTATAATTGGCTTATATCTTATGTGGACACCTGTTGGTGCAAACGATGTTTTAGGAGTACAAGGAAGATACTTTATTCCAATTGTTATATTTTTATTAATATGTCTAATTATAAAAAATAAAGGTTTTAATTTTAAATATACTAATATTTGTATTGCAGTTTTTTTACTATTAAATTGTAGTTTAGTTTTAAATGAAATTATTACGTATTTTCTATAATATTAAATATTTTAATTTTGAGGTGTAAAATGAAATTTATATTAGTTATTATTTATCTTATTTTAACACTTTCTGGGCTATTTTTTATAAAAAAAGGTGGAAATCCAGGAAAGTTAAAATTGCAAAAAAAAGAGATGAGTTTTTCAATAAATTTAATTAGTGCAATAGGTCTATTATCGTATTTATGTAGTTTTTTATTGTTTACTAAAATAGTAGTTATGTTTGATTTAAGTTATATAATGCCTATTGTAACTGGAATTGTACAAGTAATGACTCTAATTATTGCAAATGTATTCTTTAAAGAAAGCATTAGCAAAAAAGGGATTATTGGTGCAAGCTTGGTAATTTTAGGAATTATAATTATGAATTTTAAATTTTAAAAATAAAGGAGAAAAGCTATGAAAAAAAGTGCTTTAGTAATAATATATATGGTTCTTTCTGTGTTAGGACTTATATTAATGAAGGTTGGTTCTAATACAGGTACATTATCTATAGTAGATAGTACTTTAAATTTTTCAATAAATTTAATTAGTTTGCTGGGCTTTATCAGCTATATATTAAGTTTCTTTTTATTTACAAATATAATTGTAAAATTTAATTTAAGTTTTATAATGCCACTTACTGTTGGTATAATACAGATTTTAACATTATTATCAGGTTATTTGATTTTTAATGAAAATATAAACTTAAATGGAATATTAGGAATTCTTTTAGTAATAAGTGGAATTATAATTATGAATATTAAAGGTAGCAATCAAAAAGAATAAAGATGTGAATAAAATGGAAAAAATAAGAAAGACTATAAAAGATAATAGTATTATATTAATATTTTTAGTGATAATAGCTATAATGATTTTAATAATATGCAAGTTTGATATGTTTAGAGCAGATGAATATAATTATTCACATATTACTTGGACAAGTCATAAATTAACTTCAATAAGTGATGTTTTAGAATCTGTTAAATTGATATGGGAAAAATGGTCTGGTCGAATTCCTGTTCAGTTTGCTGTCCAATTCTTATTATTTACAGGTGTAGATTTTTATTATATACTAAACTCGTTAATATTTGTAATATTTATTATAATGATATGTAAAATATTTGGTAAAAGAATTTCATTAATACAGATATTTGCAATAATTAATTTATATTTATTTACTTGTGCAGAATTTTGGCAGAAATTTATATGGTTATCTGGTAGTATAAATTATTTATGGACTGTAACATTAATGTTAATTGTAATGTATTATTTTTATAATACAATTATAAAAGATAAGAAATTAAGTAAGATAGATGTTGTATTATTATTAGTAATTAGCTTCTTTGCAGGATGGTCTCAAGAAAATACCGCGTTTGTTTTAGGAAGTTTTTTACTTGTAATTTCAATTGTAAATATAAAGAAGCTATTTAAGCTTCCTAAAAAAGAAAAAATAACTTTAATATCTTCTATTATTCTATTTGGTATAGGAGCGATCTTGTTAATCTTTGCTCCTGGCAACTTTAATAGACTAGGCGATGGTGGCTTAAAGCTTAATTATCATATGATATTAAATAATCTTTTTGATATAAAGTATTTAATATTATTATATCTTATCTCAATAATAGTTTTAGTAATTAAATATAAAAATTATAAATTGGATATAAAGCATGAATTATTATATTTTATATTACCAGCTTTAATAGGAGCAATACCAATGTTGTTTATACGTGAATTTCCTTCTAGAGCAATGCTTTCTTATGAAACAGTTATAATAATTTGTTTGGTAAATAATATTTATATAATAAAAAAATCATTTGAGTCAAAAAATAATGTTAGAATAAATAAACTTATATGTGTATGTACAGTAATTTTAGGAATAATAGGAATAGGTTCTTTGTCACATAGAGTATGGTTTGCTTATAAATACATTGAACCATATAAAAAAGAAATGATTAATCAATTACAATACTGTAAATATTCAGGAATGAATGATGCTATAATTACTCAATTTGATAATATAGAAAAAGCAAAAAGTTTAAAAATTTCGCAAGATATATTTCCAGAAGTTTCAGATATCAGTATCACTAATTCTTATTGTGCTACATATTATGAGTTTAACTCTATATTCGCTTTACCAAAGAATTATTCTTTAATTGAGATAAATATAACAAATGAAGATGAAGTAATAAAATATAATTTAATAAATAAAAAGACAAAGGAAATAATGTATAATAGAATAGTTAAGGCTGAAAACCAATTGCCTAATACTGATTACAAGAATAGAATATGTTTTCTAATAAAAAATGAAGATATAGATAATGTTATTCTTGATATACCAAATGATGTAATTAGTAAAATAACTAGTGCACGAATTCTTTCTATTTGCAATATAAAACAATTTGATGTTAATAATATATTAGAATAGTATTTTAAATTTTTTATATATGGAGTTTTGTTTTATGATTAAATTTTCAAGTATAAAGAAAAAATATATAATTTTATTTATAATTACATTACTTTTTATAGTATCTATTTCATTTTTTATTATTGAATATAATGAAACAAATGTAGGTAATATATATAAAATTAAAGAAAATAATGATAAAAATATAAATAAAATAGAATCTTCACAATTAGATTTAAAGCCTGTTTCATATAATGCAGTTATACCAATATATATGTATCATTGGGTAAGAGAAGATACTGGTGGATACGAATATCCAGAAATGATGGTCAAAACAAGTGAGATTAAAAAACAATTTGAATATCTAAGTAAAAACAGTTATCAACCAATTTTTATAACTGATATAAAAGATATATATAAGTATAATAAACCTATAGCTCTTACTTTTGACGATGGGTGGATTGATGTATATACAAATGTTTTTCCTTATGTAAAAGAATATAATATAAAAATTTCAATGTATATTATTAAAAACCTTGTTGGAACAAGTGGCTATTGTAATGAGGAACAATTAAAAGAAATGAGAGATAGTGGACTTGTTGATATACAGTCTCATACTGTGACTCATAGAGAACTTGAGAGCTTAAGTGATGAAGAAATATATAATGAATTAAAAATATCTAAAGATTATTTAAAGGATGTTTTTAATATTAATTCAACTGTTATATGTTATCCTTCAGGTTCCTTTAATGATAAGGTAATTGATATTGCTAAAAAAGTAGGATATAATTATGGATTAGCAATGGATGGAGGTATACATTATACTTCAAAAATGAGTGATATGCAAATAGCAAGAATTTTTGCAACAAGGTCTATGTCTTTAAATACATTTGTAAGTTATGCCGAAAAATCCAATGTAAATGTAAAATGGGAGTAACATATATGGAAAGTAAAAAAGTAGCAATAATTATTTTAAATTATAATGATTCTGAAAACACAATAGAATATGTAAATAAAATTAAAAAGTATAAAATACTTAATAAAATAATTGTAGTTGATAATAATTCAAGTAAAGAAAATGAATTTGTAAATTTGTGTACTTTAAAATCAAGTAATATAGAAGTAATTAAAGCAGAAAAAAATGGTGGCTATTCATATGGAAATAATTTTGGGATTAAATATTTAGAGAAAATTAATTGTAATATTGATTATATAATAATTTCTAATCCGGACGTTTATGTGGAAGAAAGTTCAATTATTAAATGTATAGAATTTTTTAACGAAAATAAAAAGGCCGCCATTGTTGCTCCTAGAATGTATTATGAAAATGGACAAGCAAGAAGAAGTGCTTGGAAAACAAGAAAAACATTAGTTGATATTGCAAATTCTACAAGAATTACACAATTATTATTATTTCCAATTTTTAAGAATGGTGAGTATTCAAAAAAGGATTTTGGGAAAAAAGCTTTAAAAGTTGATAATGTATCTGGTGCATTTTTTGTAGCCGATTATAATAAATTTAAAGAAATAAATTTTTTTGATGAAAATGTATTTTTGTTTTATGAGGAAGATATTATTTCTAAAAGGCTTATAGAAAAAGGATATAGTATCTATAGTTTAAATGATATTAAATATATTCACTATGATAGTAAAACTATCGGTAAATTGATGAGTGTATACAAAAAACAAGATATCTTATTTGATAGTAGAATTTATTATCAAAAAACGTATAATAAAATTGGAAAAATATATGAATTTGTTTTCAATATCTTGAGATATATAAGAAAAATAGAACTTGTATTTGAAGTGATAATATTAAAAGTAAAAAGGAAATTTAAATAACATAAAACAAATATTATGTAAATGTATAATTGATTTATCAACAAAATTATGTTAAAATATTTTTAATGTTTGGAGGAATCTAATAAAATGTTTTTTAATAAAATAAAAAATAATATTATAAATAATAAAGTATTATTTATAATTCTTTTTATAGTTCTTCTTTTTTTAGGAAATATGGTAAGATTAGAGTATTCTAGGTGTACTTATAGGATGTATTCAAAACCGTATATAGAGGAGTATAATCATTATATTACGATTGGAAGATACTTTGTTGCAATATTTTGGAAAATTGTTAATCAATTAAGTTTAACACTTACGCAGACATATTTTATAAGTTATGTACTAGGGATAATATCATTAACTTTAAGTATTTTTTTATTATATAAAATTTTACTTAAATTTATAGAAAATAAATATCTAAATTTGCTTATATCAATAGGTATAATATTAAACTGCTTTTTTATAGATTATTTTATGTATATTGAAAAAGGAGTACTTACGTTATCAATATTGTTTTCTGTTTTTGCATTTAAATATATTTTACATTTTTTTGAAGATAGAAAGAAGAAAAATTTACTTTATACATTTATATTTTTGTTATTATCTTCATTTGCATATCAAGGAACAGTAGCTTTATTTATTTCGCTATCAGTAATATTTATTATAAAGTATTCAAAAAGTATAAAGGAATTTATATGTAATAATTTATATGTTATTTCATTATATGGAATAGTAATGGGAATATCATATTTGTTTGTAAGGTTATTAGGGAATCAAGCTTCTTCTAGAACAACAGGAAAGATATTTTTATTTGAAAACATAAAAAAGATAATTAAGGGATTTCTTAAAATTTGTAGAGACACATATGGTATAATGCCCAAGTATTTATATATAATTGTTATTTTATTTGTTGTTGGATTTGTTTTTTATATTTTTTTAAAGTCAAATGATAACAAATACAAGAAAAAAGTTATATGGGGATACATTTATTGCTTTAGTGCTTGTATTTTTACAATTGTTTTTCCACAGTTATTTTTAGATACAGCAGCAGTAAATATTACAGCAAGAGTTGCTTATCCATTTGGCTCTATTGTTGCATTATCTATTTTGTATTTATTAGTAAATTCAAAAGCTGTATATCCAAAAGGTTTTAAAATATTAAGTATTATATTATTAATTCTTTTGTGTATTCAATGTTACGAATATAATAAAATAATTATGGATCACTACACTTTAAACTATATAGAAAAAAATGTAGCTTTAAGTATAGGAGAAGAGATAAATAGATATGAAGAGAGTAATAACAGTACAATAACTAAAGTTGTATTTTATAGTGATAAAGATTCAACGTATAATTTTAAAGATTTAAAAGGCTACGATAGTATTAATGAAAGGGTATTTAAAACTATATGGTGTAGAATAGATATACTTAATTATTTTTTAAATAGAAGTTTTCAACAAGCTTATGATATAAATGAAAACTACAAAAATTATTTTGATAATATAGATTATAAAACATTTAATATTGATCAATTAAAATTTGAAGGAGATACTTTACATTTATGCGTTTATTAAACAAAAAATATATATTGTTTATATAACAACTGGAGGACATTATTATGGTTAATAGAAAACGAGTAAAAAATATTGTATTTTATATTATACTAACAATAAGTTTTTATCTATTACTATATTTTGTTTTGTGGGAGGCATTTTTAAAAGATTATGTTATTTACAAAATTGAAGGTAAACAAGAAAAAGATATAATTGAGAGTATATGTATAAACGGTACAAAACTTCCTTATGATAAAAATACAAATACATTTTACTATTCTGTTAATAAAGATTTAATTAAAAATGATATTAAATTAAATATAGAGGTTGTCTCTAATAGTAATTTAAAGAATATTATAGATGGTAAGGAGTTTGCAAATAATTTAGAAATAAATAAAAAGATAGATTACAATAGTGTAATAGAAATATATTCAAGTACTAATTATTTTTATAATAAATATTATATTAAATTTACTAATTTTCCTATAGTTTCATTAAGTAACAATGTTAATGATATTAAAGAGAAATATTTATATCGGCAATATTAGTATTTTAGATCCAAATTATGAAAAAAATGAATCAATTTATAATATTAATTCTGAAATGAATGTAAGAATAAGAGGAGCTTCTAGTAGAATTTATAATAAAAAATCATATAGAGTATGTTTATACGATGGGAATAAAAAGAAAGATTTATCTCTTCTTGGCTTTAGGACAGACTCGGATTGGATATTAGAGTCATTATATACTGACGATTCAAAAATAAGAAATTTACTTTCTTATGATCTGTGGAATCTAATGAATGCAGATATAAAAGATGAAGATTATGCTATACTTAAAGGAACATTTGTTGAAGTATTTATGGATGAAGAATATGTTGGATTATATGTTTTAAAAGAGCCAATTGATGAAAAAACATTAAATTTAAAAAAGAACTCTAATCTTGATTCTGGAATATTATTAAAAGGCATAGATCATAATATGGCGGACTTTTCAGAAGAGAAAATAGGAAATATAAAAGAATCAGAATATTATGGATTTGAATTAAAATACCCTGATAATCTAGTAGATTATTCACATTACTGGTATGTGATTCTATCTAAAATAAAAAATTATTATTTAGGTGATTTAAGCGATGAAGTAATTGAAAATACCTTTTATACAAATAATTTACTAAATTTTAGGTTGCTAGTATTATTTACAAATGCAGTAGATAATTATGAACCAAAAAATGTATATTTTTCTTTGAAAGATCAAGGTAATAATACAAAAGTTATATTAACACCTTGGGATATGGACTGGACTTTTGGAATTGATTGGGATGAAAATATCTCAGGGCCAAAAGAACAATATGAAAAAGTCACTCAAGTTAATGGCAGTTATATTTCTACAAATAGTCCAAATTTTGTTTATAATATAAAGAAAAGATGGAATTATTTAAAGCAAGAAGTATTTAATGAAAAGAAAATAAATAATTTAATAGATAATTATTATGAACAACTAACTTTATCAGGAGCAATAGAAAGAGAATATGAAAAGTGGGGAAGTCATGATATATCTGTTGAGTTACAAGAAATAAAAGATTGGTGTAAAAAAAGATTTGTAGCAGTCGATGAATATATAGATAATTTATAGCTTATATAAAAACCAGAATGTAAGGTATAAGGATGTGATATGATTGAAAAAGAAAGAAAGTGGTAATCATAAGCTGATAAAAAGTGAAAAAATGATTCGTTCAAGTGCAGCAGAGTATTTAACATATATATCTGCAATAGGAGATAATCCTGAGGCAATAGAAGTAAGGTATGAAGATGAAAATATTTGGCTAACTCAAAAAATGTTATCTACCTTATATGGAATTGATGTACGAACTGTAAATTATCATATAAGAAAGATTTATGAAGATAATGAATTAACTGAAGAAGCAACTATCCGAAATTTTGAGATAGTTCAAAAAGAAGGTAATAGAGAAGTTTCAAGAAATTTAGCGCATTATAATCTTCAAATGATAATTGCTATTGGTTTTAAGGTAGATAATGAAAGAGCAATTCAGTTTAGAAAATGGGCAAATCAAATAGTCAAAGATTATACAATAAAAGGTTGGGTAATGGATGATGAAAGATTAAAAAATGGTGGTTCAGTTTTAACTGAAAAGTATTTTGAAGAACAATTAGAACGCATTAGAGAAATTAGAATGTCAGAAAGAAAATTTTATCAAAAGATTACTGATATTTATGCAACATCTATTGATTATGATAAAACAGCTAAATCGACTATTAGATTTTTTACATCTGTACAGAATAAATTACATTATGCAATATCTGGGCATACTGCAGCTGAAATAATATATAATAGAGCAGATCATAAAAAAGAACATATGGGTTTAAATTCTTGGGAAGGAGCTCCAAAAGGTAAAATACATAAATATGACGTAATAGTTGCTAAGAATTATTTATCAGAAAATGAAATCGCTCAGTTAGAGAGAATTGTATCAGCATATTTAGATTTAGCTGAAATGCAGGCAATGAGACATATTCCTATGACGATGGAAGATTGGGAAAAAAGATTAAATGGATTTTTGAAATTATGGGATCGTGAAATATTAAAAGATAATGGAAAAATATCAGCAGAGATGGCAAAGCTACATGCTGAAACTGAGTTTGAAAAATATAGAATTATACAAGATAGAATTTATCAATCTGATTTTGATGAATTGATATTAGAATCAAAAAAATATAGAAAAAATAACGAATAATATATTAATAAAAATGATGATTTAAGAAAGGTAAGTTATATGGATGAATTAATAAAAAAAGGTAAATATAGACATGAATTAAAATACATGATAACTGATTTACAATTTGAAGAATTAAAGACAAGGCTTTCAGGTTTGCTAGATGTTGATAAAAATGCAAAAAAAGAAGGTAAATATTTTATTAGAAGTCTATATTTTGATGATCACTTAAATACTAGTTATTATCAAGTATTAAATGGGGTAAGTAAAAGAGAAAAATATAGGATTAGATATTATAATTTTGATGAAGAATATATAAGTCTTGAAAAGAAATTTAAAATTAATAATATGACCAATAAAACATCTTGTAAGGTAACAAGAAAGCAAGTAGAAGATTTAATTGCAGGAAAGCTTGATATTAGTAAAGATAATCATAAGGTGTTAAATGAATTTATTATAAAAACAAAATTTTATGGTTATAAACCAGTTATAATAATAGATTATGATAGAATTCCATATACATATGTAGCTGGTAATGTGAGAATTACACTTGATCATAACATTTCAATGAATTATAATGTTTCAGATTTTTTTGAGAAGGATAGTACAAGCATCCCTTTGACTGAAAAAGGCAGAAATATATTAGAGGTTAAATATGATGATTTTTTACCAAGTTATTTAGCATGGTTAGTTAATATAAATGTATTAGAGCAAACATCATTTTCTAAATATTTAAATGGTAGAATAATGCAAAATAGATTAGTAGATGAGGAGATTTATTATGGATAGTTTTAGTTTTTCAGATATTTTTAAAAATAAGTTTTTAGCAAATTTTACAAATAATATATCACTTAGTACAGTTGTTATTACACTTGCAGTAGCATTTGCTTTTGCATTAATTATTTTCTTTGTATATAAATTAGTATGTGATAATGTGGTATATTCTAAAAAATTTAATGTTACTATGTCACTTATGACTCTTGTTACAGCAGCTGTTGTAATGTCAATGCAAGCAAATGTAGTTGTATCTTTAGGTATGGTTGGTGCGCTTTCTATTGTAAGATTTAGAACTGCTATAAAAGAGCCAAAGGATTTACTATTTTTGTTTTGGTCAATAAGTAATGGTATAATAATTGGAGCAGGTGTATATTCTCTTGCTTGTGTACTTGCTGTTACTTTAACACTTGGATTACTTTTATTTGATAGATTACCTGGAAATAAAATACCATATTTACTTGTGGTAAGTTTTACTGATTTTGATACAGAGAAGAAAATCTCTAGTGTTTTAGAAAAGAACAAAATAAAATTTAGAGTAAAATCAAGAAATGCATCAGCAAGTAAAATAGATATAATATATGAATTATCAGGAGAAAATGTAAACGATTTACTAAAAGAAATATCAAATTTTGAAACAGTTATGGCTGCTAATTTACTTACACAGGATGGAGAGTGTCAATTTTAAGGAGGAGTATTAATGAAAAAAATTACATTTTTGATGCTTCACTTAAATTATGGTGGTATAGAAAGACAAGTTACTACTCTTGCAAACAGTTTAGCAAATGATTATGAAATTGAAATAATATCTTTGTACGATTTGCTTGAGCGGAAAATCTTTCTATGATTTAGATAATAGAATAAAACTTAATTTTATATTTCCTTATGGACCAAATAAGAGTAAATTAAAGGAAAATATAAAAAAGTTAAAGTTTATATCTTTCTTTAAAGAATTAAATAAAAGTATAAAAATAGTATATATGAAATTTTGGGGATTAAGTAAAATTATAAATAGCTTAAATACAGATATATTAATTTCATCAAGGATAGAATTTGCAAATCAAATTCATAGAAAAGATATTATTACAATAACTCAAGAGCATTCATATATAAGTAATGTTAAATATATGAAAAAATGTAAAAAAGCCTTTAAGGATATTAATTATTTAGTTGTAATGACTAAGCAAGCAAAAAAGCTATATGAAAGTTATTTAAAAGGTCTTGATGTTAAAATTAAAGTAATTCCAAATATGATAGAAGAAAATAAAACGGGTAAACTTTCAACTCTTGAAAATAATCAAATTATTAGTATTGGAAGACTTGAAGATGTAAAAGATTTTAAAACTTTAATTAATGTTTTTTCTTTAGTTCAACAAAAACATAATAATTTAATTTTAAAAATAGTAGGAGAGGGTAGTCAAAGAAAAAATTTAGAAGATTTGATTAAAGAGAAGAATTTAGAAAAAAAAATAATTTTAACAGGAAGTTTAGATAAAGAGCAAATTATAGACGAACTTCTAAAATCTGATATATTTGTATTAACATCTAAAAGTGAAAGTTTTTCATTAGTTTTATGCGAAGCAATGAATTATGGTGTGCCTTGTATTGCTTTTGATGTAGATGTTGGCCCAAGAGAAATTATAGATGATGGAAAAACGGGTTATTTGATTAAAGATAGAGATATAAATGCTATGGTAAGTAAGACAGAAGAGTTAATTGAAAATAGTAATAAAAGAAAAGAGCTAGGAAGTAATGCATATAATAGTGTAAGTCGTTATTACGAAAGTAATATAGAAAAATTATGGGAAGAGATTTTTATATAAAAAATATGGAACAAGTTGTGTATAAAAATAGAAAATTAGGATTAGATTTATTAAGAATAACATCTATGGTTATGATAGTTGCACTACATTTTTTTGGAAATTCAGGCATGTTAAAAATATGTGATGAAAAGAGTATTCCTAATGTGTGTGCTTGGATATTTGAAGCTGCCTTTATTGTAGCAGTAAATATATATGTGTTAATTAGTAGTTATTTTTTAATAAATTCTGATTTTAAAATAAAAAAATTAGTTAAATTAATTATTGAAACATTATTCTATTCTGTTTTAATATTTATAATTTTCGTAATTATTGGAAAAGAGGAGATTAATTTAAAAAGTTTGATTTCAAATTTTTTTCCAATTATTACTAAAAAGTATTGGTTTATTACGGTATATTTAGCTATGTATAGTATTTCTCCATTACTTAATATTGTTATAAAAAATATAACTCAAAAAAATCATAAAATAATGATTGTAATATTATATATAATATGTTTTATTTTAGATGAATCGAGAGGGTATAGTTTATATTGGTTTATTGTGCTTTATTTTGTAGGTGCATATATTAGATTATATAAAGATGATTTAATATTTAATAAAATAAAATGTATAGAAATATATTTTCTAATTACTATAATAGTAACAATATCTAAATTTTTAATATATAATTTATATTCAACAGGTATAATAAAAAATGATTATAGTATGGTATTTTATCATTATAATTCTATTACTATTTTATTAAGTTCTATATTTGTATTTTTAGTATTTAAAAATTTGAATATAAAAAATAATATCATTAAAAAAATAATAACTATATTAGCTCCTTCAACTTTTGGTGTATATTTAATACATGAAAACTCAAATATAAGAAATATTTTATACAATGATATATTACATAGTAATAATTATTTAAATTCAAATAAATATATAGCTATAGCTTTTTTATCAATAATATCAATATATATAGTATGTACGATTATTGATATTTGTAGAATTAGATTATTTAAATTAGTTTCATATTTATATAATAAAATTAAATATAAATATGTACTTGAAAAATAAATATATTAGTTATATAATATAATCGGAGGGATTGATATGGAAAAATTAAAAACAAGAGAAAATAATTTAGAGGAGCCAAGAGATAGAGCAGAGGCTTTGTTAAGACTAATACTTGCATGTCTTGTAATAGGATTTGTTGCAGTAATTGCATTAATTTTAGTAAAATAATGAGAGGAGGAAAATACTACTTTATATAATATATATAGAGTAG
>CANRPF010000039.1 GCA_947632375.1 uncultured Bacilli bacterium | reverse complement strand
ATAAAAATCTCTCCATTTCTTTTATTTTATCATGGAAAGATTTTTTAGTCATTTACACAGATTTATTTACAGACTCAGGTATCTTTTTATTTGTTTCTATATCTATCTTTTGGATCTAAAATCTTTTTTCTTAATCTTATTTTATCAGGAGTTATTTCTACTAGTTCATCATCTTCAATAAATTCTAAGGCACTTTCTAAAGTAAATTTCTTTGGAGGTACTAATTGTATTGCATCGTCACTAGATTTACTTCTTGTGTTAGACATTTCTTTGTTTTTACAAGCATTGACGTTTAAATCGTTATCTCTATTATTTATACCAACTATCATACCTATATATACATCTTCTTGAGGTCCAATAATAAGAGTTCCTCTTTCTTGTAAATTCCATAGTGAATATCCTAAAGATTTACCGTTTTCCATTGATACTAAAACTCCATTTTTTCTTGTTGATAAAGGTCCAACATAAGGTTTATAATCATCAAAACTTCTAACCATTATACCTTCACCTTTAGTATTAGTAATAAATGCACTTCTATATCCTATAAGTCCTCTAGTAGGAGCACTAAATTCTAAATGTGTAAAATTATCATCAGTATTTTGCATACTTAATAAAATACCTTTTCGCTCTTGAATATCATTTATAATAGTACTTGAATAATCATTAGGACAATTAACAATTACTTTTTCAAAAGGTTCACATTTTTCTCCATTTATTTCTTTATAAAGTACTTGAGGCTTAGATACTGACAATTCATAACCTTCTCTTCTCATATTTTCTAATAATATAGATAAATGTAATTCTCCTCGTCCACTTACTTTAAATCCATCTGTATTTTCTAATTCTTCAACTTCTAATCCAACATTAGTTTCTAATTCTTTTTCCAATCTAGCTTTAATATGTCTATTAGTTAGATATTTTCCACTTTGTCCAGCAAAAGGACTATTGTTTACTAAAAAATTCATAGATAATGTTGGTTTATCTATATGTATTGGAGGTAAAGGATCAATATGTCCTAAAGAGCATACTGTATCTCCAATTGAAATATCACTGCATCCTGCCACAATTACAATATCACCATAAAATGCTTCTTTTTTTTCAACTCTATTTATTCCTTCATTTACAAATAATTTAGTTACTCTAAAACTAGTTTCTTTTCCACTATTGCTTATTAATGAAACCATATCACCACTAGATATTTTACCTTTATTGATTCTTCCAATTCCAAGTCTTCCAATATAATCATCATAATCTAGTGAACTTATTTGTAATTGCAAATAATCGTTTTCATCACCCATAAATGGTTGTACTTGATTTAATACTGTATCTAGTAGTGGGGCAATAGAGTCTTCCATCTTATTTAAATCTAAAGTTGATTTACCTTCTTTTGCAATCCCATAAACTATAGGAAAATCTAATTGTTCATCAGTTGCATTTAATTCACAAAATAAATCAAATGTCATATTAACTACTTCTTCAGGTCTAGCATCTTTTTTATCTATTTTATTTATAAAAAGAATTGGTCTTAAATTTTGTTCTAATGCTTTTTTTAAAACGAATCTAGTTTGAGGCATAGGGCCTTCTGCACTATCAACAATTAAAATTACTGTATCTACAGTTTTAATTACTCTTTCTACTTCACTAGAAAAATCAGCATGCCCTGGAGTATCAACTATATTTATTTTATAATCTTTATATCTTATAGCACAGTTTTTAGAATATATTGTTATTCCTCTTTCTCTTTCTATATCATTTGAGTCCATTACACATTCAACAGGAGTTTCATTTTCTCTAAAAACACCATTTTGTTCTAAAAGTGCATCTACTAAAGTAGATTTACCAGCATCAACATGAGCTACAACAGCAACATTTATAATTTTTTCCATATAAGCACTTCCTTTTTTAAACAACTAGTTAATAATACACCAAAGTATTGTTTTTTGCAACAATAAATTAATTGCTAAAATATTTTTAATAAGATATAATTTTTATGGTGATGTAAATGAATAAAGTGCTAACATTAATAAAAAAATACAACTATATAATTTTTACTTTTATTTTTAGTTTAATAATAATTGGAATTGCGTATAAATTAAAAAGTGTTGCACCATTAGGGGATAATTCACTACTTACTGTAGATTTTTATCATCAATATGGTCCTATGTTAGCTGAGTTATTTGACAGAGTAAAAAGTGGCGAAAATTTAATATATTCTTTTAATACAGGACTTGGGTTACCTTTTTTTAGAAATTTTTTTAATTATTTATCAAGTTTTTTTAATATAATTATTTTTTTCTTTAAAAGAAAAAATATATTAATATCTTTTTCTATTATAATTGCATTAAAAGCAGTTTTCTCTGCTATAACAATGTCTATTTTTTTAAAAAAGAAATTTAATTTTAAAAATTATTCATTTATAGGATTATCTTTATTATATGCGTTTTCTTCATATTTTATTGCATACTATTGGAATATAATGTGGTTAGATGGATTAGTATTTTTACCAATTATAATATTAGGTATTGAAAATATTATAAATAAAGATAATGGTATTCTTTATACAATATCGTTAGCATTAATGTTATATTCAAATTATTTTATAGCATATATGATATGTTTATTTTCAGTAATTTATTTTATATTTTATTTAATTATCAAGACAAAAAAATTTAAAATAAAACCAATATTAAAAAAGTTAGCAAGATTTACAATATGTTCTTTGACAGCTGCTTTATTAGTTTCTTGGGCTCTTATACCTATGTTTACTGCTTTAAAAACTACTAATGCTACTTTAGGAACTATGCCAGAAAGTCAATATTATTATTTTTCATTATTACAATTTTTTCAAAATCAAATAACAGGTGTTGGCTCAACTGTTTTTGCAAGTGATGTATCAAATGCACCTAATACAGCTTGTGGAATAATTACAATAGGATTATTTATTTTATTTTTATTGAATAATAAGGTTACATTAAAGAGAAAAATTTTTTATACACTTATATTAGTAATATTACTTTGTTCATTTATTTGGGCACCACTTGATTATATATGGCACGCATTTCATGTACCTAATGATTTACCTTATAGATATTCTTTTCTTTATATATTTACTTTAATACTTATAGGTGCTTATTCATTAAAATATATTAAAGATATAAAACCATATAAAGTTATTATAACTTATTTAGTAGTTATGATATATATAACATTAATAAAGCTTTTAAAATACGATAATGTTAGTACTGAAATGATAAATTTTAATTATATTTTAACTTCTTGTTATTTTGCTATTTATTTATTTTATCGTTATATAAAAAAATTTCGTTTTATTCCTAAATTTTTATTTGTTTCTGCAATTAGTGTCGAATGTATTTTCTTTATTAAAAATAATTGGGATATAGATCATAATATTAAAACTTTTTATTCAAAATATTATGATATACATAATGCAGTAACTAAATTAAAAAATGAAGATGAAGAACCATTTTTTAGATTTGATAATACAGAACAGTTAACATTAAATGATGGAGCTTGGTATGATTTTTATGGATTAGGAATATTTACATCTATGGCATATGATTCTCTTTCTGTTTTAAATAATGATTTAGGTATTCCAGGAAATGATATTAATAGTTACTATTATAAACAAAATACTCCAATATATGATTTAATGTTTGATATAAAATATAAATCAGGTATTAATAAAGATAATATTCATTATGATGCTATGAGTAAAGATATATATAAATTTAATTACAACGTTGGTTTAATGTTTGGGGTAAATAGTGATGTTAAAAATTGGGAATATGATTATTCAAATCCTTTTGAATATCAAAATAAATTTGTTGCTTTAACTACAGGTATTGAAAATACATTTAATAGATTAAAATTAAATAAAAAAGAAATTATTTATGAAAATAGTGATGAAACTATAGTAAAGTATAATTATAAAAAAAGTGATGAAAATGTATATTTTTATGGAAACAATAATTTAATAAATTATATTATTATTAATAATGTTGCTTATTATAAAACAAATGCAGATATAGATGATATTTATATTAAAACTAAAACTAATATTCAAAGATTCGAATCTTATGATGAAGCTTTTGTTATTACAGAACGTAATGATTCAAATAATATAGATGTTATTGTAAGCTTTAACAATTATTTAAATGAAGAAATTGATGCTTATGAAATGAGTGATAATAATTTTATAGATGCATACCATAAGTTCGATGAAAAAAGAATAGATTTAACTGAATTTAAAGAAAATTATATTAAGGGTAATATTTCTTTAGCTGAAGATAGTACAATATTTACATCTATTCCTTATGATGAAGGATGGCATGTATATCAAAATGAAAAAGAAATAAAAACTTATAAAATAAATAAGTCATTATTAGGATTTGACTTAAAAAAGGGAACTAGTACTATAGAATTAAAATATTATCCTAAGTATTTTAATTTAGGTATATTATTAAGTATTATTACTACTTTAATAGCAAGTGTTTATCTATTTATTATGCATAAAAAAACTAACAAGGAATAATTATTCTAAGTTAGTTTTTTTCGTAAATAATTTATTTACATTTTTATTAGGCATCTTTATTTTAAAATTATTAATTGTTTCAAATTCATATGTTTTAGTAGCTCTATCTAATTTTTCTCCATCAATACACCATGCTTTTTTAGGATATTGTTCAAATTCAAATTTTATATTATTTGTTTTATAAAATTCTAATCCACTAACGTTATTAGGATCATGATCTATTAATAATCTTAATGCTTTTATAATTTGTCTTCTAGTACTAAAATTACATAATAAAACTTCAAACATATTATCATCTAATTTAACATCTTTGTAAAACATATTTATACCAGCTATTCTATTTGCATTGCTAATCAATATAAAGGAAAAATACCCTGTCTTTTTTATTCCGTTAACAACATAATCTACTTTATAAGATTTTATTGGTCTAAAGAAGTCTTTTATTCCTTCAATTAAATAAGCAAAATATCCATAACGTTTCTTTAAATATCTAGGTGTATCATAGGCTATATTTATAAATTTTCCCAAACCTGCTACATAAACAAAAGGTCGTCCATTAACTGAACAAATATCTATGTCTTTTTCTGAACCTTCTAATAATAATTTTAAATTATTTTCAAAATTTCTTCCATAACCAAACATAGTTCCTACATCATTAGTTGTACCTATAGGAATATTAGAAACGAGCAATCTTTTTTTTCTCTGCATGTTACCCGTAACTACTTCATTAAATGTGCCATCTCCACCGACACTAATTACTAAATCAACATCATCTATATGGCTGACTAGCTCTTTAGCATGTCCAGCATATTTAGTTGGAATTATTTTTACAGAATACCCGTATTTTGGCAAAATATTTTTTGCTATCTTTAAGGTTTCATCAGACATTGTATGTCCACTATTTGGATTATATATCAATATGCAACTTTTCATAATTTTTTTCCACCAGCTAAGATTATAATTGCTTTTTTATAATTTGTCAAAAAAAGAGTATATTTCTATACTCTTATTCGCTTATTTCAATTACTTTTTTGTTTTCTTGTTTTTCTTCTTTTGGAACAGATATACTAAGTGTACCATTAACAAATTTAGCTTCTATCTTATCGGTATCAAGTTCTCCCAAATAAAATGATCTAGTATAGTTTCCATATTTTCTTTCTTTTCTAATATAGTTTTTACCTTTGGAATCTTCAACAACTTCTTTTTTAGCAGTTATAGTTAAATATCCATCTTTGCATTCTATACTAATATCTTTTTTATCAAATCCTGGAACGTCAACATCAATATGATAAACATTATTCTCCTCATAAATGTCACATTTCATATCATTTCCTTTTGAAGTAACAAAATCATCAAAAAAATCATCTAAATAACTTCTTGGTATTAAATTCATAAATCTCTTCCTTTCACAATATCATTATAGCACTTTTTTAGCACTTGTCAACATAAAGTGCTAATTTAGTTTACATTATTATTCTATACAATAATTCTAATATTATTCCAGAAATTGATCCTAATAAATAAATTAATGAAATTATAAAAATATTTTCTTTTATATTTTTATTTGTCTTAAATAATACTAACAAAGCAACTCCACTTCCTGTTAGTAAACCTGAAACACAAGTACCAAATCCTATAGTACCAGAAATAAATAATTCTGTTAAAATTATCGATGCACCACAACTTGGAATTAAACCTATTAGTGAACCTAATAATGAGCCAAATATATTATTTTTCATAAATAATTTTGCCAATAAATTTTTTGAAAATAATTCAAACAATATATTTACTGCAAAGGTTGCTATTATAACAAATAAAAATGTTTTTAAAGTATGCTTTATACTAGAAATTATAATACTATGTTCGCAATCGCAATGTTCTTCCTTACATAAATCATAATTTGTTTTTGTATCATATTTTTTTCTAAATAATATATCTATTATATAACCATAAATAATACCCAATATAACTTTTATAAGTATTATAAAAATTATTAATTTAACATTTGTATGTTCTGCAATTAATATAGGAAGCATTTCATCACTAGTAGATAAATATACAGCTATTAAAGTTCCTAAAGATATAATTCGGGTTACGTATAAATTAGTTGCTGCAACAGAAAATCCACATTGAGGAAAAATGCCAAGTAAACTTCCTACAATAGGTCCTAATTTTCCACTTTGTTTTATAATTTTAGATGATTTATTTTTTAATTTATGTTCTATATATTCTATTATTATAAATGCTAAAAACAAAAAAGGTATAATTTTTATACTATCTATTATAGTATCTAAAATAATTTCTTTCATCATTCATCTATCCCAAACTTTTCTATATATTCTTCATAACTTATTTCTTTATCACGAATACTACCATCTTTTTTTATTTCTATTAGTCTATTACAAACCGTATTAATTAATTCTTCATCAAAAGTAGATAATACTATAGCACTTTTAAAACGTTCTAATCCTTCGTTTAAAGACGTAATAGATTCGATATCCAAGTGATTAGTAGGTTCATCTAATAAAAGTACATTTCCTTTATTAAGCATAACTTTAGAAAACATACATCTTACTTTTTCACCACCAGAAAGACAAGTTACATCTTTAAATACTTCATCTTTAGAAAATAACATTTTTCCTAAAAAGCTTCTTATAAATGTATCATCACTATCACTAGAATATTGTTTTAACCATTCTACCATATTAATTTTTTTATTAAAATATTTTTCATGATTTTTTTCATAATACGATATTTTTACCGTTTTACCTATTTTTATAGAACCTGTATCAGGGATCAATTCACCACTTATTATTTTTAAAAGAGTTGATTTAGCTAATTCATTATTCCCTATTAGTGCTATTTTATCATGTTTTCTTATGACGAATTTAACGTTTTTTAATATATTTTTATAAGATATATTATCAACTATTATTACATCATTACCTAATTCTTTTTCATAATAAAAATTTATATAAGGATATTTTCTACTACTAGCTTTAATTTCTTCTAATTTTATTTTTTCTAAGGCTTTTTTTCTACTTGTAGCTTGTTTACTCTTGCTAGCATTTGCACTAAATCTTCTAATAAAGTCTTCTAATTCTTTTATTTTTTCTTCCTTTTTCTTATTTGATTCTTTCATTTGTCTTTGTATTAACTGACTTGATTTATACCAAAAATCATAATTACCAACAAATAATGTAATTTTTTCATAATCTATATCAATAATATGCGTACAAACTTTATTTAAAAAAGCTCTATCATGACTTACTACTAAAACTGTATTTTTAAAATTTATTAAAAATTCTTCTAACCACATTTTGCTTTTTATATCCAAACCATTTGTTGGCTCGTCTAAAAGTAATATATCAGGATTGCCAAATAGAGCTCTTGCTAATAAGATTTTTACTTTATCTGAATCTTTTAATTCTTTCATTTCAAGATTATATAGACTTCTAGATACTCCTAGCCCATTTAATAAAATTTGGGCATCATTTTCTGCATCCCAACCATTCATATTAGCGAACTTTTCCTCTAAAATAGCTACTTTTATTCCATCAGAATCAGTAAAATCAACTTTTTGATATAATTTATCTCTTTTTTGTTTTATATTATAAAGTAATTCATTACCCATTATAACAGTATCAATTACTGAATAATTATCATATTCATTATGATTTTGAATTAGCGTAGAAATTCTTTCATCACGACCTAAAATAATATTACCTTTTGTTGGTTCTATTGAACCATTAAGTATTTTTAAAAATGTACTTTTACCAGCACCATTAGCACCAATAATTCCATAACAATTATCTTTTTTAAACTCTATATTAACATCACGAAATAAGGTTTTTGTCTTAAAGCTTAGTTCTACATCACTAACTTTTAACATAAAATCACGTCCTAAAATAATTTAACATATATGTTTATTTTAAACAAGAAAAAAGTTATTTGATAATAAATAACTTTATTTAGAAATTAATTCACAAATTAAATTGCTAATCATAGTTGGATTTTCTATTGGTAGTCCTTCTATTAATCTAGCTTCTGAATATAAAACTTGACTTATTTTTTTAAATTCATCTTTATTCTTTTTATATGATGTTTTTAATTTATCTGCTATAGGATGATTTTCATTAATTTCAAGTACTATTTGAGCATTAATATTATCATCACCAGGCATAGAATTTATTACCTTTTCCATTTCTACAGAAATGTTACCTTTACTTGTTAAACATACAGGATGTTTTTTTAATTTATTTGTAAATTTAACTTCAGTAACTCCTATTTCATCTTTTATAGCAGTTAACATATCTTTATTAGTTTCATTTAATTTTTCTATTTCTTCTTTATTTTCATCTAATTCCAAATCAGCACTACTAACATTCTTAAATTGTTTACCTTCATATGAACTTAAAGCATTTAAAGTAAATTCATCAACATAATCTGTTAAATAAAGTATTTCATAATCTTTCTCTTTAACTTGCTCTATTTGAGGTAAGTCATCTATTTTTTCTATAGTGTCGCCACTTGCATAATAAATATCTTTTTGCCCTTCTACCATATTATCTACATATTCTTTTAAAGTTATATAATCTTTAGTTTTAGAAGAAGTAAACATTACTAGATCTTCTAACTTTTCTTTATCTACACCATAATTATTATAAATACCAAATTTAATATTGTTTCCAAATACTTTAAACATTTTTATATAGTTATCTCTATCTTCACTAATCATTTCTTTTAATTCTTTAATTATTTTTGTTTCAATATTTTTTGATATCACATTAACAGCTTTTGTTTTTTGCAACATTTCTCTACTTATATTTAAAGAAACATCTTCTGTATCAATAACTCCTTTTACAAAACTAAAATAATCAGGAATTAAATCACTACATTTATCCATTATAAGTACACCATTTGAATATAAACTTAAACCTTTTTCATATTCTTTTGTATAAAAATCATAAGGTGCATGACTTGGTATAAATAAAAGTCCTTTATAGCTAACTAAACCTTCTACAGAAGTACTAATAACTTTTAAAGGTTTTTCATAATCATAATAAGTATCACAATAATAAGAAGAATATTCATCATCTGTAACATCTTTTTTATTCTTTTTCCAAATAGGAATCATACTATTTATTGTTTCTAATTCTTTTATTGTTTCATATTCATCTTCATCTTTTTCATTTTTCTTAGGTTTTAAATGTTCATGTGTAACTTCCATCTTAATTGGATATCTTATATAATCACTATATTTTTTTATTAAATCTTTTAATTTATATTCGCTTAAATAATCACTATATTTTTCATCTTCTGTATCTTCTTTAATATGTAATATTATATCTGTACCATTAGCTTGTTTTTCACAATCTTCTATAGTATATCCATCTAGTCCTTTAGAATGCCATTTATGTGCAGTATTATCTTCAATCGATTTACTAATTACAGTTATTTCATCACTTACCATAAAAGCTGAGTAAAAACCTACTCCAAATTGACCAATAATATCAATGTCTTTTTTAGATACATCGTTCATTTCTTTAAATGCAAGTGATCCACTTTTCGCTATTGTTCCTAAATTATTTTCTAGTTCTGCTTCTGTCATACCACAACCATTATCACTTATGGTAATAGTTCTTAAATCTTTATCATAATTTATATTAATCTCTAAATCTTCTTTATTTATTTTAACTTTTTTATCAGTTAAAGATTTATAATAAAGTTTATCTATAGCATCACTCGCATTACTAATTAATTCTCTTAAAAATATATCTTTATTTGTATAAATTGAATTTATCATTAAATCCAAAAGTCTTTTTGATTCTGATTTAAATTCTTTCTTTCTCATATTATCTCTCCTCATAATATGTTATAGCTCAATATTTAGCACTTGTCAATAATTAGTGCTAATAAATTAAATTACATTGGTAAAAAAAGTCTTAATTTAAATTTTGTTAATGATAATCCATTATATATATTTAATCGTGGTATTTTATAATTATCATCATCTTTTTTACATTTTCTATGTTCCTTATCCGGGCCAAAAGTAAAAGCTAATTTAAAATTGTTTTCTTTAAGAGCTTTTATATAATTTTCACTAAATTCTCCATGTGGATAAGCATAATATTCAGTATCAATAATTTCTTTCATTTTATTAATATCTTCTACTATTAAATCATAGTCATCAACGTTTTTTTCATGAAGATTATAAGAATGAGATGCAAATTCAATATTAGGATATTCTTTTTTAGCTTTAGTTATATCTTCTAATGACATAAATCCTTCTTTTCCTTCATAATTTTCTCCTATATAAAATACAACAGCATTCATATTATATTTTTTTAATAGCGAAAAAGCGTATTCATAATTATTTAAATAACCATCATCAAATGTAATCATTATTGACTTATTTGCTTTTTTACATTCACCATTTTTCCAGCATAATAATTCTTTTAACGTTAATGTCTTATAATTGTTGTCTTTTAGAAATTTTAATTGTCTTTCAAATTCTTCTTCATCTATTATAAATTCACTATTAGTATCATTTAAATTTTTAGGTAATATTCCATGATATCCTAATATTGTTACATGTTTTTCGTTATAAGAATATCTATATATTAAAAATAAAGAAACTGTACTAATAATTAATATCGGTAATATTATTAAAATTTTTTTCATATTCATTCTCCTTATATAAAAAAAGTGCTATTGCTAGCTCTTTTAATAATTTTCTGCTTTAATTTCAAAGTAACTTTGTGGATGAGCACAAACAGGACAAACTTTTGGAGCTTCTTTTCCAATACAAATATGTCCACAATTTCTACACTTCCAAATTTTGTCTCCGTCACTAGAGAAAACTAAACCATCTTCAATATTAGATATTAATTTTCTATATCTTTCTTCATGTTCTTTTTCTATCTTAGCTACACCTTCAAATAATGCTGCAATACGATCGAATCCTTCTTCTTTAGCAGTTTTAGCAAATTCGTCATACATATCTGTCCATTCATAGTTTTCTCCATCTGCTGCATCATTTAAATTATCTAAAGTTGATGGAATATCCCCACCATTTAATTCTTTAAACCACATTTTTGCATGTTCTTTTTCATTATTAGCTGTTTCTTCAAATATTGCAGCTATTTGTTCATAACCATCCTTTTTTGCTTTTGAAGCATAATAAGTATATTTATTTCTAGCTTGACTTTCTCCTGCGAAAGCTGCCTTTAAATTAGCTTCTGTTTTACTTCCTTTTAATTCCATATATCCTCCTAATTAATAATATATAAATAGTATAATACAACTTAAAATTTAATTCAATAAATCATTTTACATTTTTAACAAATTAATAAATAAAGATATTCCTGCAGCATAATTAGGATAAATAATAGATATTGCAAGATCAACTAAATATAATATTACTAATACAAACGCCAAACCTTTTTTAAACGTTCGATTCATTTTTGAAAAAATATTTTCTAAAAATGGAGCTAAAAAGTATACAAATACTATTCCAGCTAATCCAAAAACTAATAATCCTTCTAAGCATACTCTACCATTTATGTTTAAGAAATATCCTGTATAATCCCACCATTTCATATGATTTACAGTTTCTAAATACCAACCTGTAAAATATTCTATAACACCGCATAATAATATTGATAAAATAAATAATCTCCAAGGTTTATTTTTAAATCTATTTAGAAGTACAATAATAGCGATTGCTCCATAACCATATATTGGTATCCATGGTCCATGCATTGCTCCTTTTTTTACATAGAAACCACCTACGACAAAGTTCAAAAATACTTCCCAAATAAAACCTATAAATGCACAACTAAAGAAGAATAATATTATTGAAGATACAGAATATTTTTTATTATAATCTAATTTAAGCCATTTTCTTCTACTTGATTCATGTATAAAATAATCTTTATAAGGATAACTTCCAGATATATATTTACCATCTAAAAGTTCATCTTTAAAAGAAATTCTATAAGATTCGTCTTTTAATAATTTATTTCTTATATCAAAATAAAATTCTGAATATACCATTTCTTTATAAATATTAAAGAAAAATATATTACTTATATTAAATGTAAGTATACCTAATATAGTATAAGGTAATAAAGAAATTTGTAATTTAAATAATCTAAGTTTATTTCCTTGCATCATTTCAGTTGATGTTTCAAAGGCTAATTTAGTAGACATTTTTGGATTTTCAGCTAAAAGATAAGGAATTATAAAATAACTATAATATTTATAAACTCCACCTACTATAGTAAAACACCATAAAAAGTTATATAAATCTTTTAAAAACATAGTATAAGCTACATTTAAGGTTGATTTTACTCTATAAGGGAAAAATAATTTATCAACAAAACTTTTTTTGTATTTATGTTTTTCTATGTAATATCTATTCTTACCAACTATCATAACATTATTGATAAAAACATACATTAATATAAATAATAATATACCGAGGGCTTCCATTAATATATTAGGTAATTTTTGTATCTTACTATATAAAAGTACTGTACTTATTACTCCAGCAATTATACTACCTTTTCCAATACTTTGGTTAAATATTATTGAAAGTACACCTTTAGTAGGATGATATTGGAATGGTTTATCTGAAACAAGTCTTAGTTTCTCAAATACATCTCCTATTATAAATACATTCTTTTTTATTATGTAATTATCTCTTAAATTATTAATTGGTTTATAAATAACTGTATTATATCTATATCCACCACTTATAATAATTAACATTATAAAAGAAACTAATATGCTTTGCCAATAGCCATTTTTAATTTTTTTAAAAGAAACCCTTCTTATTCTTTTATTATTCTTCATACATATCTACTTCTCTAACATAACTATATTATATTTTGTGATTTAATTCAAGAACTATGTTATTTTTATCAAGACAAAAGCCAATAAACAAAAAATAAAATCTCATATTATATATTGGAAAAGGAAATTTTTTATGAAAGGCACTTTTTCATTAAGTTTAATTTTTGGAGGATATGACTTTTTATTCGAACTTTTACTTATATTTCTAGCACTTGATTATATTACAGGGGTATTAAGAGCAATCTATACTAAAAAAATAAGTAGCGATATAGGAGCGAAAGGTATAATAAAAAAAGTAGGATATATATTAATTGTCATAGTAGCTTCACTATTAGACATGCTATTTGATAATGGTGATAAGATAAGAAATTTGATAATATATATGTTTATAGCTAATGAAAGTATTTCAATAATAGATAATTGGACTAATATGGGCATAAAAATACCTCGATTGTTAAAGAAAAATTTAACTCAAATAGAAAACAATTTAGAAAAAAATGAATCTGAAGAAGATGAAAATATTGAAAAATAATATCACTAATACAAGGAGTAGTACCTAATCCACCTTAACTAACGAAATAATTTATCCAGATCTTTATTAATTATTTTCCTCAAATAACATAAATAATTCTAAAAATTAAACTTTAAAATAAAACTCTTCTTAATATGAAGAGTTTTATGATACAATAATTATGGTGATAATATGAGAAAGTATCTTTATGATTATATAAAAAGTATTGATGATTTATTAGAAAAAGAAAAAAATATTAAAGAAGATGTAATAAAAGAGCATTTAATTAAAATACAATTTTTTCAACATGAAAGATTAATACATTTATTAGTTACTTTATTCTATGTTATGTTTATGATAATATTTATTGGATTAGGTGCTATATTTTGGGGTTTCATTATATGTGGTTGTATGTTATTGATTTTTGTATTATTTTATATATTTCACTATTTCAAATTAGAAAATGGTGTTCAATATTTATATAAGCAATATGATAAAATGATTGAAAAACAAAAATAATGAAAGTGAATATTTAATCAAACCTTATCTGAAGTTGAAATTTTTAAAAAAATAATTATTTGAATTCTAAAAAAATTGTTAAAAAATAAAGAAATTTTAACAATGGAATTGACCTTAAATTATAAAAATGCTATAATTACAAATGTTAACAAATTTGCATTTGCACATATATTATAGTATGGGTCTATAGCCAAGTGGTAAGGCGTGGGACTGCAACTCCCTGATCGTTGGTTCAAATCCGACTAGGCCCTCCA